>NZ_WLUG01000010.1:0-8396 GCF_009706505.1 Providencia sp. wls1922
AAGATAGAGGCGCGGTAAGAACCTTTTATCGCCAAGATATTACCCGTTTTTTAGATATTAATTTTTCCTCGGTCAAGCGCAGTACCAAACGTAATGTACCGATGTTCAGGCGGCTTAGGGCGGCGTGTTTTCTTCATGCCCGCAATACACAAGATAGCGCGATAGTAGGTTTTCAAGGCAAAGCTGCGGCAATTGCCAGAGAGCACCAATACGGGCTTGAGGGGGCAGTGAATGAACTTGCACGGGCACGTTACCCCAAACGAGAGTTATTAGGGCTATCAGAGCATGAACGCTTAGGTTTATTGGAAATGATTTATCTCGACTTGGTGGGGCAGCTATGAGTTTACAAGAGCTATATCGTTTACTCAGTAACCTTTTTCGTCAAGGCGTCGTCACTGAGGTGGATTTAGACAATAACTGTTGCCGTGTTCAAGTGGGGGAATTAGTCACAGATTGGATTCGATGGTTAGTGCATCGCGCCGGTGAATCTCGCAGTTATTGGGCGCCGACGGTGGGGGAGCAAGTGTTGATTGGGGCGATAGGCGGTGAGCTAACAACCGGTTTTGTTTTGGGTTCGCTATATAGCAATGCGAACCCTGCGCCGACACATTCAGCCAATGCATTACACCACACTTTTCCAGATGGTGCGGTGATTGAGTATGAGCCAGAAAACGGAACATTAAAGGCCGTTGGTATTAAAAAAGCGGTGATAGAGGCTAGTGAGGAAATCAGCGCAACAACCCAAAAAGTGATTTGCAAAGCCTCTGTTGAAATCAAGCTCGATACACCGAATGTGATTTGTACCAATAACCTCACTACAGGCACGTTGAATGTGGAAAAAGGCGGTGAAATGACCGGCAATTTTAACCATAACGGCGGGTCGATAACGTCTAATGGTGTGGTTATTCATACTCACCAACATGGTGGTGTGCGTTCGGGTGGGGATACATCAGGGAAACCGGTATGAAATATTACGGCATGAATGCGAAAACAGGTCGTCGCCTGACAGATAGTGAGCATATTCGCCAAAGTATCGCTGATATTTTGCGAACGCCCATTGGTTCGCGGGTGATGCGCCGGCAATACGGCTCACTGTTATATGACTTGATTGACCAGCCACAAAACCCTGCGCTGAGACTCAAAATTATGAGTGCGTGTTATATGGCGTTAATGCAATGGGAGCCACGCGTTAGGTTACAGACCATTGATTATATTCGTTCAGATGTTGGCGAAATGGGCGTGAGTTTATCCGGTGTGATTATGCAAACGGGTGAACCGATTTCGATTTCTATTCCTGTGAGGTAACAGTATGGCAGCCAGTATTGATTTAAGTTTATTGCCGGCACCGGATGTGGTCGAACTATTAGACTATGAAGTGCTATTTGCCGAGCGCAAAGCCGCGTTAATCGCTGCCATGCCAGAAGAGCAGCGGGAAGCTATCGCCCGTACATTAGAATTAGAATCTGAGCCGCTAACCAAATTACTGCAAGAAAACGGTTATAGAGAGCTGATTTTACGTCAGCGCATCAATGAAGCGGCTCGCGCAAGCATGGTGGCTTTTGCCACCGGTGCCGACCTAGACCAACTCGCCGCCAATAATAACGTGAAACGCCTGATGTTATCCGCTGGTGATGAAAACGCCATTCCACCCATTGCGCCGGTGTATGAGTCGGATTCTAATTTGCGTATGCGTATACCGGCCGCTTTCGAAGCGTTAAGCGTAGCTGGCCCTATTGGCAGTTATGAATATCACGCACGCTCTGCAGATGGTCGGGTTTCTGACGCTTCTGTCATTAGCCCATTACCGGCTCATGTCACGGTTACCGTGTTATCCCGCGAGGGGAACGGCAGCGCACCGGCTGATTTAATTGAAAAAGTCGATATTGCGTTAAACGATGAGGACGTTAGACCGGTTGCTGACCGTGTGACAGTGCAATCAGCCACTATCGTTAACTATGAAATCGACGCAGTGATTTACTGTTATCCCTCACCTGAATATGAGCCGATTATGGCGGCAGCAGAAGAACAAGTGAAACGCTATGCGACACAGCAACACCGGTTAGGCCGTGACATTGTCCTTAGTGCCATTTATGCCGCGCTGCATGTTCAAGGCGTGCAACGTGTCGAACTGAAAAAGCCGGTAGCAGATATCAAGCTAGACAAAACACAGGCGAGTTTCTGCACGCAAATTAATTTAGCACTAGGGGGCTCAGATGAATAATCGTTTATTACCTGTCGGCTCATCACCGTTAGAGCTCGCGGCAGCTGAATCACTGGCACAGATTGAGCGCGTGCCTATTCCTATTCGTGAGCTTTGGAATCCTGATAAATGCCCCGTGCATTTACTGCCTTATCTAGCGTGGGCATTTAGCGTTGACCGCTGGGATAAAAACTGGACGGAAAAAGCCAAGCGCGATGCGATTAAATCCGCAATGTTTATCCATAAACACAAGGGAACGATTGGCGCACTACGCCGCGTGGTTGAGCCGCTCGGTTATTTGATTCGCGTTGTTGAGTGGTGGAAAACCAAGGAAACCGCTGGCACGTTTCGCCTTGATATCGGGGTTCTTGAAACGGGTATCACCGAGGAAATGTATCAAGAATTAGAGGCGTTAATTTTTGATGCCAAGCCGGCAAGCCGCCATTTAGTTGGGCTGACTATTCAGCTTGAAACTAAAGGCCAAATCTATTGTTCTGCGGCTAGCTATAGCGGTGATGAATTAACCGTTTACCCATACACGCCAGATGTGATCAGCTCAGGCGGCACGATTTCCACAGGGGCAGCGGTACACGTTATTGATGAAATGAGGGTGATTCTCCAATGAAATATTTTGCATTGCTTACCACTTATGGTGAAAAAGTGCTCGCAGAGGCGACCGCCCTTGGCACGAAAATTGAATTAACACACATGGCGGTTGGTGACGGCGACGGCACTTTGCCCGCACCCGATACCAAACAGACTAAATTAGTCAATGAAAAGCGCCGAGCAGCAATTAATACGTTATTTATTGACTCAGTGAATACCAATCAAATTATTGCGGAACAGGTGATACCCGAAAATGAGGGTGGTTGGTGGATACGTGAAATCGGTTTGTTTGATAAATCGGGTTTATTGGTGGCCGTGGCGAATTGCCCTGAAACCTATAAACCCCTGTTAGCCGAGGGCTCAGGTCGTACACAAACCATTAGAATGATTTTGATTGTTAGCCATACCGAAGCAGTTACATTGAAAGTTGACCCCGCGATTGTGCTTGCCACACGCGGCTATGTGGATGATTCAGTAAAAACAGCGATTGAGGCTCACGTTAAAAGCCGTAATCACCCCGATGCGACGACTAGTGCCAAAGGTTTTGTACAACTGGCTGATGCTCTGAGTGCCGATAACAACAAAGCCATTACACCTAAGTTGGCCACGGAAATTAATCAACGGGCTGTTAATGCACAAAATTCAGCGAATGCGGCCAATACAGCAGCAACTAATGCGAATAATAATGTTAATGGACGGGTGCCAAGCTCGCGCAAGGTCAATAATAAGCCGTTGAGCACCGATATTACGCTAAGTGCAGGCGATGTGGGCGCCTATACAAAAGCAGAAACCGACACGAAAGTTGCTGATGCGAAAAAGGCGGGTACCGATGCGCAAGCCACGGCAAACGCTGCCAATACAGCGGCAATCAATGCAAATAACAATGCCAATGGCCGAGTGCCAAGTACTCGAAAGGTCAATAATAAGCCATTAAGCACCGATATCACCCTAAGCGCCGGTGATGTTGGCGCATACACTAAAACCGAAACGGACACCAAAGTCGCCGATGCGAAAAAAGTCGGTACCGATGCAAATACGAATGCCAATGGGCGTGTGCCCAACACTCGAAAAGTAAACAATAAGCCGTTGAGCGCTGATATCACTTTAAGTGCTGGTGATGTGGGTGCTTATACCAAAGCAGAAACAGACACTAAAGTCGCTGATGCGAAAAAGGCGGGTACAGATGCGCAAGCTACCGCCAACGCCGCTAATACCGCCGCTACAAATGCGAATAATAACGCGAATGGACGCGTGCCAAGTGGGCGCAAAGTAAACAATAAAGTACTGACCGCAGATATAGTACTTAATGCGGGCGATGTTGGCGCGTATACCAAAGTAGAGGTTGATAGTAAATTCGCAGCAGGGAGTGGCTTAGGTTATGGTCAGACTTGGCAAAACGTTAAAGCTTCACGCGCAGTAGGAACGGTTTACACCAATTCGACAGGGAAACCTATTGTACTACTCGTTACTGCCAGTACTTCAGCGAACGATCGTATGAATGGCGTTAATATTCATGTTAACGGCGTCGTGATTGCGACTTCTATGACTTACGGTAACGGAGCCAAAGCCCCTGTATCTGCGGTTATCCCCCACGGTTCAACTTACAAAATTGACTATCCAAGCGGAACCGTTAGCCCATTTATTCATCAATGGTTTGAGTTGAGGTCATAATGAAATATTACAAAGACAAAAATAATGAAGTATATGCCTATGAGTCGGATGGATCACAGGATGCATTTATTGCTGATGATTTAGTCCTTATTGCTGAGCAAGAGGCATTAGCCATCACCAATCCACCTCCAACAAAAGATCAATTAATCGCTGAAGCCGAGTATCAAAAACAAGCACTATTAAATGAGGCTACCGCCGCAATTGCACCTTTGCAAGATGCTGTTGACCTTGGTATTGCTACGGATGAGGAACGGGAGCAGTTAAGGGTTTGGAAGGAGCATCGAGTACAGGTGAATAGGGTGGATGTTGGGTTGGGGATGAATGTCAATTGGCCTGTTAGCCCAAAGTGAGACAGATATTAATATAGTTAATGTATTTACCGTACGGAATTACTGTTTAAATGCATTAGTTATTGAAACTGATAAGATCTCAACTTTACCTGTTATCACTGGTATATTTATCAACTTGAAGTAAATAAATTTAACTCTCTAGTGTGAAAATATTAAATTTATAACAATGATATAGTGACGGAAGTTGTCACTATATCTATTGGTTATTATTGAGCATTGATCTATAGGTGATAAATGCAATTTAAATTATTCTAGTTAAAGCCTAACTTTTTCTAAGCTATTAAATTCTAGCATTAATTTTTGAAGCTTCCATATCGTAATCTGCTGATTTTATTACTGGGAACATATGTTCTTGTTCCATAGGTGATAAAAGGCTACTACTTTTTAGTACTAGATATTTTTTTGTGATTTTAAAGGAGTTATTATTTATAAATGGAAGTTGTATCTCGTTGTATTCATATTCTTTTGAATTAGAATTTAGTTGTGGTGGTGATGAAAGGTATTTTGAAAAGTTAGCCTTAAGTTTATTGATATCATCATAAAGCTCATACCAAGCTATTGTTTTTACGCGATTTCCTGACGCAACATCAAATAGGTTTATTCTATTTGATGAAAAGTAAGCGCCAAGTATTTTTTCATCAATTACGGGGATTTCATTAAATGAATGACCTACAAAAATACTGCTACTATTAATTATGAATTTGGCAAATTTATAATCTTTACTTTCATCATAATTCCAATTTAATTTTTCAAAAATGTCTTTTAAATTTTCTTTGAAAAACTTTGTTTTTCTTGCTACTTGATTACCTGCATGAGTAAGTGTCTCTGATGTACGATATTTTGATATTTCGGAGTCAGTAGTAACTATTGATTTAGCCTCACCAATCAGAACCAAATCATCTATCCTAGCTAATAAATCAAATTCTTCTTCAGAAGTTCCTATTTTTATTCTTTTAGAAATAGCTTTATCATAATCAATAATAAAGCTATTCTGGTTAAGTTTACTATTTAACTCATTTATTATTTTTTTTTCGTATACTAACCCTTTTTCACTAAGTTTTATTTCAAATATGTCCGCCCACTTTTCAAAAAGTCTAAATATTACAGGGGAATTTAATGCACTAGTAGCAATAACATATTTATTACTCTCTGTTTTTATGAGAGGCTGACACCAAAGGTCACTAGTAGGTGATGAATCAAATGTTAGAAAATTAACGATCTTACTTACTTTGCTGGCTAAAATTTCAGTAGCATCGCATAAGGCCCGTTCTAGTGAAGTGGCTTGAACAGAAGGGCAAAACTCTTTTAGTTTATTGGCATTAAATATACTATCATCTTCAGGATATTTTTCACTTTCAAGATTAGCCATTAACATTAAACATCTCATTACTTCCAGTACTTCAGATAAGCAAAATCCGTTACCAAAATCATCAGTTAACCATTCTTCAGGAATATAATACCGAAGGTCACACTCGGTCATTTTCCACTGCGTATTTAAAGTAATTAATTTTTTAGTTGCGTTACGAATTGGTGCTACTCTTGCTACTTTTTTCTTATTGCTTCGCTCAATAAAAATATAATTGTCGTCTGAATATAATGAAGAAATATCAGATGTCATTGCTATAAGAGTTGAATTGGCGGAAAGCTTTTCTTTTCGCAGAGCACTATTCATGAATGCAATTTCGAGAGAACTCTTTGGTTGTTCTACCCTATATATTTTTTTTTCTTTATCAATTTCAATTAAATTATAGTTACTCCATAAAATACATTGCCAAAGATGAAGATATGTGCTGTATAATTGAGATAGATAACTCTCTTGCTGTATGAAGGATAACTCATTAATTGGGCTATCTGAGAACGTTACAGTATCGTTATTTTTAATGTGCCTTAAGCATTGTTTTATCGCTAGTTGAAACCCATCAACGGAACCATGAACTATTTCACCTAAACTTAATTTATTTCCTGTTCTTGTTGTTGGTAGTAATATTTCATGTATGTTTTCAGATGACCTCTCTTTTACTAATTTAAATGCGACAGCAAGTGTTCTATTAGAACTAGCAATATACGAGGTTAATAGTCTTTTATAACTTGTCCTAGGAGCTTTCGTATATAAATTAGCCAATTCAGTTCTAATATCACTTAGAAGACTATTAATAATACGCCCCATAGTATAAACTTTCTTATCGCGTTCAGAAGAATGTAATTCCACTTTTGCCCACTCTTCATCCCATTTTGTTAGAGAAAAATCAGGGCGCGTAGGTGCCTTTATTTTATTTTTTATGATTTTATTAACAAAGATATTCACGATTTCACTACTCATAATATATTATACCTTGTGTAAACTATATCGACTTGTAATTAAAATTAATTTAATCCCAGTAAATAAGAGATTTTATAGTGTTTTATTTAAATGCTAAGTTAAATCATAATGTGAAGTTTAAATAATAAACTATATTTGCTTATTTCAGGGTGTTATTATTTATAATGTAAGTTATCGAAATGTCAATGTTTTCATAAGATAAATTTAATTGAAATGGCTGTTATCATTAGTTTATAGCTGAAATTGATATGGATAGTAATCATGAAAAATTCAATTTTAAAGTTAGAATCACTAAATTAATATAAAATTTAACTCGTTTCATAAATTAATTTTTTGTTTAATAGGCATAATATGATCAGCAAAAAATCATCAAAATACCCACATAAATTCCCCAATATCCACACCCCCCAACCTTTCCCTAACATCCTCATTCACCCGACTCAAAGACAGGGTAAAATCAATTTTCTTCGCTTTACCATCGGTAAAAAATTCCGTTCTATCAGTGACTAAATTGGTGATCACATACATCCCATAAATGGTGCCGGTACCCTCAATCAAGGGTAGTGGGCGGGCAACATAGGCCGAGGTTTTTAATAATTCCAGCGACACATCACCGCCGGTCACTTCGGGGTAAAGCGTGCCGGCCAGTGTGATCTTATCTTCACCGGCGCCCACATACTGCCATTTAGCACTGCGGCCAACACGGTCATTTTTCACATGGCGCCAATCAAGTGAATGGTTAAAGGTTTGATAAGGGGCGGTGCGTAGCTCAAACACAAACATGCCATAAATCATCATCATAATTTAGTCCTGATCTTTTAAGCTGGAACGGCGGCGGCTATCGCGTTCACGTAACAAGGTGGTTAATTGCTGTTTCACAATGTCGGCAATTTCTTTTTTATTACTCATATCAACACCGTAAAAATTCAACTCAAAAGTATTGTATTCCGGCTGCATGATTTGGCGTTCTGGCCGTGTCGGCGAGACTGCCACCGGTACCGCATTTAATTTGGGTTGAATAGGGGCTAACGTATTAATCAATGCATCATTGAACTGGGGAAATAATGAGGTTTTTCTCGCAGCAATACGTGGCTCTTGATATAGGCCATCAACAGCCGTCACCACAGGAAAGTTTTTAAACACAATATCGCCAAGTTTATTTCTATCAACACTCTCCGCGGCGTCACTTAACGCGGATTTACTGCCTTTTTGCTTGCTCTTTTTCTCTGCGCCGTCATACACCAAGGTA
>NZ_WLUG01000011.1:0-1132 GCF_009706505.1 Providencia sp. wls1922
ACTGTGCAAACACGAAAGTGGACGTATACGGTGTGACGCCTGCCCGGTGCTGGAAGGTTAATTGATGGGGTTATCCGTAAGGAGAAGCTCTTGATCGAAGCCCCAGTAAACGGCGGCCGTAACTATAACGGTCCTAAGGTAGCGAAATTCCTTGTCGGGTAAGTTCCGACCTGCACGAATGGCGTAATGATGGCCAGGCTGTCTCCACCCGAGACTCAGTGAAATTGAACTCGCTGTGAAGATGCAGTGTACCCGCGGCAAGACGGAAAGACCCCGTGAACCTTTACTATAGCTTGACACTGAACATTGAGCCTTGATGTGTAGGATAGGTGGGAGGCTTTGAAGCGTGGACGCCAGTCTGCGTGGAGCCAACCTTGAAATACCACCCTTTAATGTTTGATGTTCTAACGTAGCCCCGTAATCCGGGGTGCGGACAGTGTCTGGTGGGTAGTTTGACTGGGGCGGTCTCCTCCCAAAGAGTAACGGAGGAGCACGAAGGTTGGCTAAGCATGGTCGGACATCATGCGGTTAGTGCAAAGGCATAAGCCAGCTTGACTGCGAGAGTGACGGCTCGAGCAGGTACGAAAGTAGGTCTTAGTGATCCGGTGGTTCTGTATGGAAGGGCCATCGCTCAACGGATAAAAGGTACTCCGGGGATAACAGGCTGATACCGCCCAAGAGTTCATATCGACGGCGGTGTTTGGCACCTCGATGTCGGCTCATCACATCCTGGGGCTGAAGTAGGTCCCAAGGGTACGGCTGTTCGCCGTTTAAAGTGGTACGCGAGCTGGGTTTAGAACGTCGTGAGACAGTTCGGTCCCTATCTGCCGTGGGCGTTGGAAGATTGAAAGGGGCTGCTCCTAGTACGAGAGGACCGGAGTGGACGCACCACTGGTGTTCGGGTTGTCATGCCAATGGCATTGCCCGGTAGCTAAGTGCGGAAGAGATAACCGCTGAAAGCATCTAAGCGGGAAACTTGCCTTGAGATGAGTCTTCCCTGACTCTTTAAGGGTCCTAAAGGAACGTTTAAGACTAAGACGTTGATAGGTTGGGTGTGTAAGCGTAGCGATACGTTGAGCTAACCAATACTAATGAACCGTGAGGCTTAACCTGACAACACCGAAGGTGTTTT
>NZ_WLUG01000012.1:0-4297 GCF_009706505.1 Providencia sp. wls1922
GCAAGGCTCCGGTAGCCTTGGCGATATCGAAAAAGCTGCAATGGTGTTTTGGTTCAATGAGTTGCTGCCGCTGATGGAAAGCATGAAGTCGATTAACGACATGCTAGGTGTTGAGGTAATCCGCTTTAAACAATATGCGTTACTGGATTTTTTGACGCAGGCGAAGAACAAAGAACCTAACTATAAATAAACCATCCAATTCACGTTAATTGATGTTCCCTCACTTCAAACGCAATAGAACGGCCTTAGCGCCGTTCTACCTATGTCACATACCCGAAATTATTTTATATCTCATCTAGTCTGTACAGCCTGAATACTCGCAAATAACACCACTCATGGACTAATCACATCATAGCCAGCGCGGCTCACCTTTCCCCCTTTGCGCGCGCTTGCTCCCCCGCCTCGCCCGCACACAAAAGGAGTGGGATTTTGTGCAGGTGTGCAGAGGGGGTGAACTTAGGTTGGATATGGGATTGGGTAGCAAATACGATTGGAAGAGAATTGTGTAATCTCATGCAAATTTGCTATTGTCCACTTTACTTGTTTATTTTTATTTTTTAACTATATTGATAATCTTACATTAAATACTAATAAGAGGATGTCATGGTTCTTTCAGATTGTGAAATAAGAAAAAAAATAGATTCAGTTGACCTCATAACTAATTATGATGATAAAAAGCTAAGAGGTGCAAGCTATGAATTAAGAATGGGAAATGTATATTACGATCTAACAGAAAGTTCAAACCGAATTGAATTAGAAATAGATGAAAAGGTAATAATCAAGCCAGGCCATTATGTTGTTTTAATTACAAAAGAAAGCGTTAACATCCCTAAAGACCTCATTGCAAAAATTACGAGTAAAGGCTCATTGTTTAGCATCGGGCTGTCGCCAGTTGCAACTTGCGCTGATCCTGGATTTAGTGGGCAGCTAGGAATTATAACTCAAAATATCAGCAATAAATTCATTGAATTGCCTCAAGATGAAGGTATTGCTAAAATAGATTTTAGTATTTTAAGTGGCAAAGTTTCTCATGAGTATAAAGGACAGCATGGTTACCAGACAAATATATGGCCGATTAAGTATCATCTTCAGAAAAGCTATGATGATGTAAAAAACGATCGAAGAGTAAAAACAGAAGATGAAGAGGCGTACGTTGTTTTACCATATTCAACATCTAGAATAATAAAAAAAATAATATCAAAACAAAGAATAACATTTATTTTGTTACTTTGCATTGTTTTTATAACAACACTGTTAAATACTTATTTTCTTACAGGACTTAACTCCACATTCTTAATAAATATAGTGGTTAATATTGTCTGTGGAATAGTTGTTTGGTTAATAACAAAATATATGGAACCAAAGGTGTAAAAATGAATATAGATGAGTTAAAAAAAATCCAAATAATGCAAGATGAAAATTTCGGTTTTCATGTAAAATTCAACAATGCTGAAGATAAATATGGGCAAATCTCAAAAGATTTAATTGGTCTTTTCGGGGAAATTGGTGAATTCTCAAATATAATAAAAAAGATAACCATAAAAAATGAAATGAAAGATAGCTATGAGCTGGATTTATCTCTGGCTGAAAAACATTTAAAAGAAGAAATTATAGATTGTTTAATATATATACTTAGAATATCTGCCATATTAGAAGTAAATATTGAAGATGAAGTTTTAAATAAAATGAGAATAAACAGAAAAAAATATGAAAAACTTAAAAAATAAAAAAATATTTTTCTTACCTGTAAACACTGGTTATGGGAGTGAACATAGCCCTAATTGTGAACTAATAGATTTTTATCGAAAAAGAAGCTCTAATAGTATCTATTGTTCAATTGTTGGAAATGTAGTTATTCCAAATGGATATAAAAGCAATAATTATTGCATTGAAATATCAAATAATACAAACTGGAGAAACTTAACATTTGAAATAAAATCTCAGGGAAGCAAACCTGGCATACAATTAAGTTCAGCATGGGATGGATATATAGGAAATTTACATTTCGTAGCAAAAAAATCAGAAAATCCAGAAAAGTATTATTTAGATGCAATAAATTCAATAGATGAGTCAAAAATAAATAAAATCATTAGGGATTTAATACATGGAATATCACTATCTATCGATAACGGATTTGAACACATTCAAATTCATGCAGCTCATGGATATTTATTCAGCCTATTATTAGATAATTATTTTTCTAAATACGCCGATTTATTTCAGCATAAACTATCAAATATTTTTTCTGAATTAAAAAATTACAATATAGAAACATCATTAAGAATATCTGTTAAAACAGGAATTTACAGAATAGATAAAAAAAGAGATGATATAATAAAAAATCTATCCTCTATTCCTGCTGATTATATTGATCTATCATCGGGGTTCTATAACATAAATAAGAACCTAATATACCCATCTACATCTAGCATGCTAAAAAAACGCTATGAAGATTCAATTAAATTAATTGATGAGTTTAAAAATAGAAAATTTATAATATCTGGAAAATCATTGTCTTTATTTGATGAAATTTTACCTAAAAATGTCGATGTAGGTATTTGTAGGGATTTAATTGCCAATCCTAGTTTTATTACAGAACCCGATTTGAAATGTAATGATTGTGGTGATTGCCATTATTATTCACTAGGGAAAAATAAATTAAACTGTAGCTTATGGTAATTTGATAATTTAAATCGATAGGAGTATATGCTATTTTACTCCTATCGAGTATGTTTAATTAAATTCATAACTGAAATAATTATATTCCAGTTATCAAACCCATAGCAATAGCAAGTTAGCATTATAATTTCTAGTAGTTAAATCGACTTAGAAAAAATTTAATATATAAAAACAGTTACACGTAACTACAAAACAACTGATTTATAGCTATTATAATCAAACTCCTTACTCATTATTATATTCTTAATACTTATTGATTAAATATCAAATAATTATCTCTCTATTATTCACTAGATGCTTTACTTGTATTTTACTACACAAACGAAATTCACTCCTCAAATAACGGTGAGAGATTCGGAAACCGGTTACATCGGTTACACCCTACCAAAACCACTCCTAACTCACTGATTAAAAACAACTCCGTTGTAACTTTTTACTGGTTACAACCAGTTACAAAACAGGGGTTAAAAAGTTACATCCTTATAAAACAATAAGTTATGTTTTTAATTTGTAACCTCTTAAAACGGTTACACGTAACCGCAAAGCAACCCATTTGTAACCTTTTACTATTACCATATTTCTTTATAGTATCAATAAAATATAAGACTATTTTGATTTTGTAACCATTGTAACCACTTTCCGAACCCCTCCCATAAATTCTCTATTTATATAAAATAGACTCAATTATGATTATTTATTGTACAGTTGTTTATATCTTCTCTTATTTATCCTCCTGAGTATTTATAGTACTTACTTGATGGTTATCTACAGATATACAGATATACAGATAAAAGAAAGGCTGCACATCGGCAGCCTATAAATGAATAGAGGAGGAAACTAACTTTCACTGTTTTCCTGAAACACCCAGCACTTAATCACTTCGGGTCTTTTAAGCGTACTCCCCACCGCTAGCGTACTATTAAACTGACTGTTTACCACACTTCGCACCGTCTTAACGCCCACAAACTTACGCATACGCCCCGCTTTCAATAAATTCTTAACATCAGTATTCAATTGCATAGACTGACGGTACTCACTGGCTACCTGTGCAATATGGTTAAAGTTCACTGCATAAACGCCCTTTTCACTACTGTGATTCACACCAAAGGCCTCGTTATCGTGTAAATAATCAAATAGTTCCCAAAACTCCATCACTTGCGGTTGGTCGAGTTGGATCGCTTGAACACGTTGTTTGGCCAACTCAATAATAAAGTCGCGAGTTTGGCGAATATGAGCCGCTTTTACAGGAAGAACTAACGCTAACGTTTCCAATAATGCAATTAGCTGCGCGTGGTTTTTGGCGATCCGCTCATGGTTAATCGCCTTATCGGCAAATAACTGCGCCTGTAAGCCATCTACGCTCTCATTGTATTGCTTTAATATCGCAGCTTCTTTCATTAGTACCGTAGGCAGAAAACCAGATAATTTTTCAATGGGATAACGTTCAAGGGCAATCGCTGCATAACGGGTTTCGACGCTCTGCTCGGCTTTATCGGTATACAGATGAATAATCCGTTCTAAAACGGCGCGTGACGCATTAATTTCAGCATTCTGAGCAATCACAATACTGCCTTTAAATAACGGCTCGTAGGTCTCATTACCGCTATTTTTCACCCCT
>NZ_WLUG01000013.1:0-10720 GCF_009706505.1 Providencia sp. wls1922
GAATTTGTCGCCTAGCTGCAATGCGAATAACTTAGAGCCTTGCTCCGAGTCGTTCTTCACACCGCAGCGTTGTTGATTTCATTAGCTAGTAAACGTATCTATGATTTAGACTTGCAGCTTGTTGGTAAGCTCTATAGATAAAAAATAAAAAACCTCGCTTGGCGTTGCGAGGTTTTTATGCAGAATCACTTGCCAGCGATTCTGTGTGATGCTTCAAATTTAAACAGGCCAAGTATAACGAAACTGAGAATCAATTGCAAATTCCTGCCTACTAAGTATACGCCACATACTCCGAATTAGATTGATAAATTTGTGATATCACCATAGAGAAAGTTATTTACTGTTTCCTTTAAATTTAACTATTTCAGTTGGTTAGGTTATAGATTATGAATTTGTATAACTATAACTAGTCCCTCAGGTTTGGCGACCTGAAAGCCTTAATTCTATGTGTGATGCTTCAAATTTAAACAGGATGAATTCTGTAGGGGCTAGTTGTATAGGTAAGCAGATTAGTCGCACATCTTTGATGTCGAAAGATATCTAAGGTGGTTGAACATGTTGAAATTAATTACATTAATTCTCGATCTAATGCGTTCAATTCTAGAATTGGTCGGATACTTCCTTTAGGAAGGGAGAAAAACCGCGTAAGCGGTTTTTCTTTTTATGCGGATATAGACATCTTTAAGTTAGCCAGAATGATGTTTTACAAAACATATTTACGGATCACTTCGGCGATACCGGGTTCGGTATTAACGCGAGTCACTAACTTGGCTTGCTGCTTGATTTCATCAACTGCATTTCCCATAGCAACTCCTAAACCTGCTGTGGTTAGCATACTTAAATCATTGAAATTATCGCCGAAAGCAACCACATCATTCATGCTCATGCCTTGGGCTTCGACCCATTCTTTCAGGCGCTGACCTTTGCTATTACCTTTGCGACCCACATCCACCTGATCTTCCCATGACCATTCGCAATCTAAGTCCAATTCTGACTCAATTTCACGAACAACATCGTGCAGGCGTTGGTGATCTGGCGAGGTAACTGCAAATTTCCAAATATATTCATACTGATTGAGCGCATGAGCGAAATCTTCGATAAATTCGAAAGTTGGACGCTGGTGTTGAGGTAAAGATTGCGCCCAATTTAATGTACGCGTCACACCTTCAGTTTTCGTGTGATACAGCATCGCGTTATCGACATACATTAAGTGTTGAATATCGGAGCCACGCAGTTTATCAATCAGTAAGGCGGCAGAATCGACCGTCATTGGGTTCGACTCTAAGACTTTTTTACCTAAATAGTCATACAGATAGGTACCGTTACAGCAAATTGCGGGGGTATCTAAGTCAAGCGTCTGATAAAACGGATGAATGGCCACATGGTGGCGACCTGTCACAATGATGACTTTGACCCCTTGTCGACGGGCTTCATTCAGAGCTTCTAAAGATTCGGGCAGAATTTTTTTCTGGTGATCAAGTAGCGTTCCATCGAGATCAAGGGCAATAACACGGTATGACATAAACGACTCCATATGATTTTTTCGGATTCATTTTAGGGCTTTATGATAACTGAAGTTGATTAGTGTTTATACACTAAACTGTGCGGCGCAGGTTTTTAGTGGTTATTGGGTTTTTAACCGTAATTTGGTTTTTTAGCGGCAATTTGATTTTTTTTCGGTATAGTCAGTCAATCATTTCATTCGATGATTTTACTATCAATCAAGGAGTCAGGATGGATCAGGTTGTTTATGTTGCCAGCCCAGAAACCCAACAAATTCACGTTTGGGCGATGAATCAAGTGGGTGAACTTTCACTACTGCAAACCGTGAGTACACCGGGGCAAGTGCAGCCAATGGTGGTGAGCCACGATAAAAAGCATCTGTATATCGGGGTCGGGCCTCACCTGAGTGTTGTGACCTATGATATTGAACCTCAAGGTACATTACGTTTTAAAGCACAAACCTGCGTACCAGGAAAACCTGTGCATTTATCGCTGGATAATAGCGGTAAATTCCTGTTTGTCCCTTCATACCACCAGCACAATTTAGCCGTATTACCGATTGGTAGTGACGGCGTTGCTGGGGCTCCAATTCAGGTCATCGAAGGATTACGCCATCCGCATTCATCCCATATGGACGCTGATAATCAGCAGCTGTGGGTACCATGTTTAGGCGAAGATCATATTCGTTTATTTGATTTGGCAAACAATGGTTATCTTACCGAAGCCACCGCCGATCAAATCACGACAGCGCCAAAAGCAGGACCTCGTCATTTAGCGCTACACCCTCGAGAAAAAGTGATTTACTGCTTGAATGAACTGGATTCCACGATCAACGTTTATCATAAATTTACGCGTTACCGTGAAATGCAGAATGTAGCATTGTATCCAGAGGGGAATCAGAGCCAGCGTTGGGCGGCGGATATTCATATCACGCCAAATGGTCGTTATTTATATGCGAGTGAACGTTCAGAGAGTTACTTAGCTCACTATCAAGTTTCTGAGAATGGTTGCGAGTTAAGTTTAGTTGGACGCTACCCAACACAAGCGCAGCCTCGTGGTTTTAACATTGACCCATCAGGGCGTTTCTTGGTGTCAAGCGGACAAAAATCCGATCATATTTCCGTGTCAGAGATTGACTCTATCACTGGAAAATTAACTGAATTAGCGCGTTATAAAGCCTCTACAGGCTGTATGTGGGTGACATTCCGTTAATGGTTGATAAGCCTGCCGCTGTGTGAATAACCCAGCGACAGGTTTCATTACGCGGTAAGCACTTTTTCCATTGCTTGAGTTATTTTGCTTAGCTGCTCTGGGGTAATAATATACGGCGGCATCACATAAATAAGCTTACCAAATGGGCGTACCCATACCCCTTCAGCCACAAAAATTTTCTGCAATTCGGCCGTATTGACCGACTGCTTCATCTCAATCACACCAATAGTGCCTAGCACCCGAACATTTTGAACACAGGAATAACGGGCAAGGGGAAGTAACTCCGTTTTCAGTTGCTGCTCAATGTTGGCAACAGTCTCTTGCCATGGGCTTTCTAGCAATAATTTCAAACTGGCATTGGCAACGGCACAGGCTAATGGATTTCCCATAAAGGTCGGTCCGTGCATAAAGCAGCCTGCTTCTCCATTACTTATTGTCTCAGCCACATGACGGGTTGCGATAGTGGCAGAGAGCGTCATATACCCTCCCGTCAAACCTTTTCCTAGGCACATGATATCAGGTGAAATTTCCGCATGCTGGCAAGCGAATAACTTTCCGGTACGACCAAACCCTGTGGCGATTTCATCCGCAATGAGCAGTAATCCGTAACGGTCACAAAGCTCACGAACGCCTTTGAGGTAATTAGGATGATAAAAACGCATTCCTCCCGCACCTTGAACGATAGGTTCGAGGATGATCGCGGCAATGTCCTGATGATTTTCGGCAAGTTGATGCTTGAGTGGCTGAAGATCATTTTCATTCCACTCGTCATGGAAACCACACTGAGGTGCATCGACAAAAATATGGGGCGGTAAATAACCTTTGTATAAACCGTGCATCGAGTTGTCAGGATCACACACCGCCATCGCACCAAAAGTATCGCCATGGTAACCATGACGTAATGTGAGGATTCGCTGGCGTTTTTCACCGCGAGCTTGCCAGTATTGCAGCGCCATTTTTAAGGAAACTTCTACGGCGACTGAGCCAGAATCCGCAAGAAAAACACACTCGAGTGGCTCTGGGGTGATGGCAACCAGTTGTTTGCATAATGCAATGGCGGGTGGATGGGTAATGCCCCCGAACATCACGTGAGACATTTTCGCTAGTTGGTCGGTGACCGCTTGATTGAGCACTGGGTGATTATAGCCATGGATGGTTGCCCACCACGATGACATCCCGTCAATCAGTCTTCTACCATCTTCCATAATCAGCTCCGCACCTTCTGCGGCAACGATTGGATAGGCAGGAATAGGGTGGCTCATTGAGGTGTAAGGATGCCAAATGTGCTTGGCATCAAAAGCAATATCACAACTGTCCATTATTATCTTTCGTCAACTTTTTTTAGATCATTTAGTTGACATGATAATCGCAATATTTAAACTGGCAACAACTTTTTCAACTGGAGAGTTCCCGTGAGCCAACTAAAACAATGTTCAGTAAAAAACTGGACAATAAAACAAGCTAACGAACTGTTTTCAATGCCGTTTTTCGAATTACTATTTCAAGCACAGCAAGTACATCGCCAACATTTTGACCCGCAACAAGTGCAAGTGAGCACGTTGCTGTCTATCAAAACAGGGGCATGTCCTGAAGATTGTAAGTATTGCGCTCAGAGTGCGCGGTATAAAACAGGCTTAGAAACTGAGCGCTTGATGGAAGTCCAGCAAGTGGTTGAATCGGCGAAAAAAGCCAAAAATGCCGGTTCTACGCGTTTTTGTATGGGGGCTGCATGGCGTAACCCGAAAGAGCGTGATATGCCTTACCTTGAAATGATGGTCAAGGAAGTGAAAGCGTTAGGCATGGAAACGTGCATGACGCTGGGGATGATTGATGATTCGCAAGCGGGTCGTTTAGCGGACGCGGGCTTGGATTACTATAACCATAACCTTGATACCTCACCGGAATATTACGGCAATATTATCACCACGCGAACTTACCAAGATCGTTTAGATACGCTAGATAACGTGCGTAATGCGGGAATTAAAGTTTGCTCGGGTGGGATTTTGGGCTTAGGTGAAAAAGTCAGTGACCGTGCGGCATTACTCGTGCAGCTGGCTAACTTACCAAAACCACCAGAGAGCGTGCCTATCAATATGTTGATGAAGGTTGAAGGCACTCCAATGGCTGATAATGAAGATGTCGATCCATTTGATTTTATTCGTACCATTGCAGTGGCGCGGATCATGATGCCAAGCTCCTATGTGCGTTTATCCGCAGGTCGCGAACATATGAACGAGCAAACTCAAGCGTTGTGCTTTATGGCGGGTGCGAACTCTGTTTTCTATGGCTGCAAACTGTTAACCACGCCAAACCCTGATGAAAACAAAGATATTGCGCTGTTTAAAAAGCTGAATATCAACCCTGAACGTATCGAAATGGAAGACGGGGAAGATCTACAAGCAGCGAAACTGGCAGAAACACTGTTAACCGCTGACAATCCGCAATTCTATAATGCGGCAGTCTGATGGGCTGGACATCGTTTATCGATAGCCAATTGCAGAAGCGTAAAGACGCTTCTGCATGGCGTGAGCGCAGATGTATTGAAAAAAGCTCTGGTCGGGAACTCCATTTTCAAGGCAAAAGCTACCTGAATTTTTCGTCGAATGATTATTTAGGGCTGAGCCAACATCCTGAAATTATCCGTGCTTGGCAGCAAGGTGCGCAAGAGTATGGAGTAGGAAGTGGCGGCTCTGGACATATCACGGGGTTCACTCACGCTCATCACCAAGCGGAGCAGAAGCTGGCGGATTGGCTAGGCTATCCACGTGCCATTTTGTTTATTTCTGGCTTTGCCGCTAACCATGCCTTGATCACCGCGTTAATGACGGCGGAAGACCGTATTCTGGCTGATAAACTCAGCCATGCTTCTTTGTTAGAAGGGGCGATGCATTCCCAAGCCCAGTTACGACGCTTTAGCCACAATAGCGTTGATTCCTTAGAAAAATTAATCAGCAAGCCCCATACAGCGAAAACGTTAGTAGTGACGGAAGGGGTGTTCAGCATGGATGGGGACAGTGCACCACTTGATGAACTGCAAACACTGGCTCACGCTCACAATGCATGGTTGATGGTGGATGATGCTCATGGACTTGGGATCTGGGGCAAGCAAGGGCGTGGTAGTTGTGATGAATATGGTATTAAGCCCGATATTCTCGTGGCCACTTTTGGTAAAGCCGTTGGCGTTAGCGGGGCAGCGGTGTTGTGTGATGAACGCACTGCGGACTTTTTAATTCAAGCGGCTCGTCACCTTATTTACAGCACCTCAATGCCTCCAGCTCAAGCCGTTGCTATCTCGGCGGCGGTAGGAGAAATTCAACAAGCGGATGAACAGCGGGCTCAATTACAGCGCAATATTCACTATTTTAAGCGCCAGCTTAATTTACCGGATATGCATCTGGTGGATTCAAATACAGCTATCCAACCGTTAATTGTCGGGGATAACGAAAAGAGTTTGCAGTTATCACAATTTTTGCGCGAGAAAGGCATTTGGGTTCAAGCAATTAGACCACCAACGGTTCCTCCGGGGAGTGCCAGATTACGCATGACACTAAGTGCTGCCCACCAGCAAGAAGATATCGACAAATTATTGGAGGCACTCAATGAATTTGTCTTTGTATCATGATGAGACGAGTTTATCGCGAAATACGCAAGAAAAAGCCAAGATAGCGTCGGCATTTGGGCGTGCAGCCTCTCGCTATGATTCTCTGGCTAGCTATCAACAAAATAGCGGTAAGCAGCTGCTTAGCTTATTAGAAAGCCACGGGGTAATAGAGACGCCTATGTTTTCTCAACAGGTATTAGATGCAGGTTGTGGAACAGGGTTTTTTAGCCAAATTATCAAACAGACGGGAGCGCATGTGACGGCGCTTGACCTCTCTGCGGGCATGCTAGATGTCGCGCGAAACAAGCAATCGGCGCACTGTTATGTGTGTGGGGATATGGATACGCTTCCTTTTGAGGATGCCAGTTTTGATTGGGTATTTTCGAATTTGGCCATTCAGTGGTGCGATGATTTATCTCATGCTCTGGGTGAGTTATACCGCGTGACAAAGCCAGGAGGAATTATCGGTTTTACCACCTTAGCGGAGCACTCCCTTGGCGAGCTTTCGGCGGCTTGGAAAGCGTTGGATGATTCCCCTCATGTAAACCGTTTTTTACCCTACTCAAACATTGTTAAGAGCTGTCAGGGCTGGCGTAGCCAACTTTATCAACAAGCGGACACTCTCTATTTTTCGAACCTCATTGAATTACTTAATTCAGTGAAGGGAATCGGTGCAACTCACTTAACTGCGGGTCGCCAAGCGGGGCTGATGACTCGTCAGCGTTTGCAGCAACTCAGCTCAGTATATCCAAGTACTGAGAAAGGGCTGCCATTAACCTATCAAACTGTATTTGGAATTATTTATCGTGACTAAAACGTATTTTGTAACCGGAACGGATACCGAAATTGGCAAAACCATGTCGAGCTGTGCATTGTTACAAGCAGCTAATCTGCAAGGGCTAAAAACCGTAGGATATAAGCCAGTAGCTTCTGGTAGCGAAATGACCGCACAAGGTTTGCGTAATAGCGATGCACTACAGCTTCAAGCGAATAGCCGCGTCGTAGTACCTTATGAGCAAATTAATCCCATCATTTTTGAAGCGCCGACGTCACCTCACATTGTCAGTGAAAAAACTGGGCAGTCCATTGAGTTTTCCGTGATGACTCAAGGACTAAAACAGCTACAAGCACAGGCGGAATGGGTGTTAGTGGAAGGAGCTGGCGGTTGGTATACCCCATTATCTGCCGAACAAACCTACGCAGATTGGGTGGTTGAACAGCGGTTACCCGTGATTTTAGTGGTAGGTGTGAAGCTTGGGTGTATTAACCATGCGGTATTAACTGCGCAAGCCGTGAAAGCCTCAGGGTTATCGTTAGTTGGTTGGATTGCGAATGAAGTGGAACCCGCGGGCACTTATCAACAAGAATATCTCACTGCACTGAAACGGATGATCGATGCGCCATGCTTAGGGATCATCCCGCATATCAAAAGCCAATCTACCGATTCTTTAGGGCAATATTTAAACCTTTCCTATCTTTAAGATCCCTTAAAAATCTTAGTAAACCCGCTATACAATTAGGTATGGTGGGAGTACGCCTTTTACTTGTTTTCGCCGATCTTTTTTAACGTTAATGATCCTTTTTTTGTCAAGTTTCATAGGAAAAATACTAAGTAGTTTCCGTAAAAAAACAGAATATTTTTCTTTTGTCACGAATGGAGAGTAAAAACACTTTCATCATTTCGCCATATTTCTGTCATTTTATCGCCAAACCGTAAAATGAGCATGCTACGGGAGTGCATGAGGCGGAAGGGCTTCCAGAGTTATCCACTATTTCTGTGGATAACCTTGTGAATTAACATTCAAAAACCATTCTAATGCTAGGTGACAAGCGGCTTTGCCTTTATTTGATGTGATTCTGGGCTTTTATGTAATTTTGTTTAAATACAATTAGTTAAATAAAAGCAAGCGTTCTATTTAGATTTGCGTTAAAGCCTAAAAGTCGAAAAGCATAAAATATCTCCTTTCAAAAAGGTCAAGTTTTATTTTGGGGATAACATTTTCGTAAACAGATTTCAACCTCATAAAAAGGAAATTTATCACCAGCACTTGAAGCTGGTTTTTTATCCAGTATCATAGGCGAGAGATTATTAAAGAGGCATAACTATGAGCAAGGATTTTAAACTGTATTCTGATTTTCAGCCGGGAGGCGATCAGCCTGAGGCGATTCGTAAATTAAGAGAAGGATTAGAAGATGGTCTTGCTCATCAAACCTTGCTAGGGGTTACTGGATCAGGGAAAACGTTTACAATTGCGAACGTTATCGCGCAAGAAAATCGACCAACGATGTTGATGGCGCATAACAAAACCTTGGCGGCACAACTCTACAGCGAAATGAAAGCCTTCTTTCCTGAGAACGCAGTGGAGTATTTCGTTTCTTACTATGATTATTATCAGCCTGAGGCGTATGTCCCCAGCTCAGATACCTTTATTGAGAAAGATGCCTCGGTAAACGAACATATTGAGCAGATGCGTTTGTCTGCAACCAAAGCTTTACTTGAGCGCCGTGATGTCATTGTTGTGGCATCGGTCTCTGCAATTTATGGGTTGGGTGATCCTGACAGTTATTTGAAAATGATGCTGCACTTGACTGATGGCATGATCATTGATCAGCGCTCTATTTTGCGCCGCCTTGCAGATTTGCAGTATACCCGTAATGACCAAGCATTCACGCGAGGAACATTCCGCGTTCGTGGCGAAGTAATCGATATTTTCCCAGCAGAATCCGATGAGTATGCATTAAGAGTTGAACTCTTTGATGATGAAGTGGAGCGATTATCGTTGTTTGACCCGTTAACTGGGGCTATTCAACATAGAGTACCACGCTTTACCGTTTACCCTAAAACTCACTATGTGACGCCAAGAGAACGGATCCTTGAGGCGATGGAAAATATCAAAGTCGAGTTAGCGGATAGGCGCAAAGTGCTGCTAGAGAATCATAAGCTCCTGGAAGAGCAGCGGATCACTCAGCGCACCCAATTTGACTTGGAAATGATGAATGAGCTGGGATACTGCTCAGGTATTGAAAACTATTCACGTTATCTCTCAGGGCGTGCACCGGGCGAGCCACCGCCAACATTATTTGATTATTTACCTGCTGATGGCTTGCTGGTTGTGGATGAGTCTCACGTCACTATCCCACAAATTGGGGCGATGTATAAAGGTGACCGTTCTCGTAAAGAGACTCTTGTAGAGTATGGTTTCCGACTGCCTTCTGCCCTCGATAACCGCCCAATGCGTTTTGAAGAATTTGAAGCTTTAGCGCCTCAAACTATCTATGTGTCAGCGACACCGGGTAATTATGAGCTGGATAAGTCGGGGCAGGAAGTGATTGAGCAGGTAGTTAGGCCGACAGGGCTGCTTGATCCACTGATTGAAGTGCGTCCGGTGGCAACGCAGGTGGATGACTTACTTTCTGAAATTCGTATTCGCGTTCAGAAACAGGAGCGCGTGCTGGTCACCACACTAACCAAACGCATGGCGGAAGACCTCACCGAATATTTAGAAGAGCATGGGGAGCGAGTTCGCTATCTACACTCAGATATCGACACAGTGGAACGTGTTGAAATTATCCGTGATTTACGTCTTGGTGAGTTTGATGTACTGGTTGGGATCAACTTATTGCGAGAAGGTTTGGATATGCCAGAAGTTTCGTTGGTGGCTATCCTTGATGCTGATAAAGAAGGTTTCTTACGTTCAGAACGTTCACTGATCCAAACCATCGGTCGTGCAGCGCGTAACTTGAACGGTAAAGCCATTTTGTATGGGGATAGAATCACTAACTCCATGGAAAAAGCGATTGCTGAGACAGAGCGACGCCGTGCCAAACAGATGGCGTTTAACGAAGCCCATGGTATCACGCCTAAAGGCTTGAACAAGAAAGTGGGGGACATCCTCCAGATTGGTCACAAAGTGGGTGGTAAAGGGAAAGGGCGCGGTAAAGAGAGCATCAAAGATGAATCTCTGCTTAATGTTCAGTCCATGTCAACGAAAGAGCTGGAGCGGCGTATTTCTCAACTGGAAGCGCAGATGTATAAACATGCTCAAGATCTGGAATTTGAAGCTGCTGCGCGGGTTCGCGATGAGTTACAAACACTACGAAACCAATTTATCGCCAATTCGTAATTTTTAAAAATCGCTAAAAAATACGCTAATTTATTAAGTGCCTCTTAGCGCTGCAATATGCGGGTTAAGGGGCTTTTTTATGAATGGAATAAGTTAGTAAAGTTATTTATAACAACAAGTTAGCTTGTCAAGTAATTTGCGGTAATTAGGACTAACTTTTTCTCACACTTGCAAAAATATTGGTTAGTATCTCGTCATCTTATGAACCAAGACGAGGCCGAGATGGCGACCCAATCAATTGTAGCTCCTCATGATTCAACCTTTAAAGGCTTTATGAGCA
>NZ_WLUG01000014.1:0-4644 GCF_009706505.1 Providencia sp. wls1922
GATCCCTGCCTGTATTGTTTTCACGCTAGTGATGAGAATGATCGGGATGAAGAAATTTATCGCTCCTGTGGTATTGGGCATGATGAGCTCGATGTTTATCAGCATGATGGTGCTTATTCCGCTGTTATTAATCTTCCGCTTCGATAATATTCCAAAAGCGATGTTAGTTTGGATGGTGGTTCTAGGAAGCTGTATTGTCTTTTTCTTAACGAATATGGATTACATTGAGATTTGGTCATCAAGCCGAGAAGATAAAAAGAAAAAGAGTGTGACGGCGAGAAAAAAACGGAAAAAATAAAAGGCGTTTTTTACTATTGCTTACATTATATATGACTGTTTATGGATTACGTTTAAAAAGGATTTATCAAACTATGGATAAACATGACTATAATTCACTATATTGAAAAGAGCTTGCGGGATAAATTAATACCAATCATTTAATTTTTTCGTATTTTGATGCTCTTAATATGATGGGTGAGATAAACTATAAAGATAAAAAAACTAAAAAAACACTAACAAAGAGTAATATGTTAGATATAATTTTGTTCAAATCTAAACAAATTGTATAGTTTTCACAATTTACACTATATGTGTGTAAATTTGGTCTTTATGTATTGTGCTCTTAATGCTCTGATTTTTATGAAAATAAAAATATTTTTCTATTTTTTTGTCAATTTATTGTAAGTTATCCTTACGCCACAAGTGTGTTAAATTGTAACTTTTCACTAATAAGAACGAATAAAAAGTTTTTTTAGAATAAAAATCTGTATTTTTATTCTTTATTTGACTGGTTTAGGTTTATATGTTTGCTGATGATAGTCTAAAAAAGACTGTATCGATTTAGCTATTTGTTTTCTATGATGAAACATACTGAAATACTTTGTAATAAAGTGAATTTAAATAAATTACCTTATTAGGAGTAATTCAAATCCTAAAAATATATGCTTATAATGAGTCCATCGAATTAATTAAGCTAATGGGGTTTGTTAGCATTAATCGATATTAAAAATAAATAAAACCAACTAAATATATAAAGTTCCCTTGCAGAGATTTTTAAAATCTTAAGGGAAAAGGCTTTTATTTTAATAATATTATTATTTATTCAATAGGATTTATTTCATGTTTAAGAGAACCATAATTGCATTATCTTTAATTGCTGTTTCTAGTGCTACATTAGCAGCTCCTCCAGTTGCAAATATAGCTGTGTCAGGTTCAATTACGCCACCAACGTGTACTTTTAATGGTGTAGAAAAAATTGATTTAGAATATGTATTTGATGTTTCTCCGACTATGTTTCCTGTTTCAGGAAATTTAACTTTGGATGAGAAAACTAATCATATTGAAGTAGTTTGTGATGCGACAACCTATTTAACGTTTACCTCCACAGATAACCGAGCTGATTCTGTATTAATTGCACACGTAAATAACTTTGGTTTAGGCCTGTTTAATACCGATAAAAAAGTTGGATTTTATACTATCCTTGTGAAGAATCTAACGGTGAAGCAAGAAACGGATGGTACACCTCAGACAGTGAGTGGTATAAATGGATCAGGTGTTGCGGCATCAATATTGGTTGATAAAACCAAAAAAATAGGTTGGGGAACATCAGCGGCTGTATTAAGATCAGGAAAAGTTTTTGCAGCTGATCTTGATGTAAAACCGACGTTGAGTGCTGAATTAAAAACCAGTACGGGTGATGCTAATTTAGATGGTGATGCAACATTAGCTTTTGCTTTTGCACTGTAATTCCACGATTAAAATGAATAGATATAAAACTATATCTATTCATTATTTTTATCAATATTAGAGCATTAATATTGGAGAGAATGTTAATGTTCTATTTGATTAATCTATTAATTTTAGAAGGTATTTATTTAACCTTTAAGAGTTATAATCAAAAAGTTTAAATATTGCTCTTTAATATTAATGATTAATTAAGTCTGATAAAAATCATTACCAGAGGAATGTATGCGTTTACTTATAGTCCCAGTAACTAAGGCTATAGTGTTATTAGTCTTAGGGTGTTTGTTTTGCAATAAAATAGCCTATTCGCAGACTATTCAAAATGAAAACTTTATTGGGCAGATTAAATCACCTCCTACATGTGAAGTTATTATCCCTAATGGTGGGGAGTATCGATTTAATCAATTACATGCTCGCCAGTTTGATTTAAATAAAACGACGGAAATCCCAGAATTATCGAAAATATGGCAAATTTCATGTAATACACCTACGTTGCTACTTGTGCAATTTTCGGATAACCGAAGTGAAACATCGCAGATGGGAAATGATAGTTATTTTGGATTAGGTAAAGTGAATAACCAAGGGCGATTAGGTAACTATCAATTAATACTTAGTCAACTCAAAGTTGATGGTCAGGCTGTTGGTGTGGGAGTTGTGAATGGTACGGAGCTACTGCCATCAACCCAAGAGAGTATTGTATTAAAAAGTAAACAATATGCATGGGTTACAAATGAAAACGTAATATCCAATGGAAGCCATTTTGCTGTAAATATCGCGGTGAAACCTATTCTGAACAGCCTTAAAGAGACAAATGGTCCAATTGTTGAGGCTGTGGAATTAGATGGTAGTGCAAATATTATATTTTCATTTGGTATATAGCTTTAATTTTAATAATTTACATTGGAAATAAAAATAATAATGTATAAGAAAAATCATTTTTCTTATTGCCAACTATTTTTAATTTTTATTGTACTGAAGGTAAATAATTCCGTTGCATCTGAAATCATAAAGAGCGAAACACCCTCATCAATTAATTTTGATATCAACTCTTTAAAATCACTAGGGTATGGACCAGAAGTTGCAGAATTTTTTATGAAGGGTAACCAATTTTTACCTGGACACCATGATGTCACCATAAAATTAAATGGCAGTAATGAATATACTGCGAATGTCGAAATCAATGAAAGTGGCAGGTTATGCCTTACTGATGGATTGATGAGCAAACTAAGGTTAAAAAAAATTGATTTAACAGATGGTTGTAATACCTTTGAGCGAGTGTATCCAGATGCGAAAATTGTATTACATCCTAACACGTATCGAATAGATATGGTGGTTGCTGAAGAGAATATTGACCCAAAGTTACAAGGTCGTGAGTTAACGTACGGTGGATTTGGGGTGGTAAGTAATTATCAATTATATGGCATGCATATTAACGGTAATTACAGCCAGCGTTTTTACCAAGGAGAGTTTAAAACAGGAATAAATTGGCAGAATTGGGTGTTGAGAAATAACAGTAGTGTCTCCGTAGGGGAATCAAACTCATATTATCAATTTAATGAAACAGTGCTATCAAAGGGTATTGAGTTTTTAAAGTCCATATTCGATATTGGACAGCTTAATACTCAAGGTATATTTTTTGGTGGTACCCCTATTAATGGAATGCAAATTTATTCTGATAGCTCTTTGCAATCTTCAAATGTTTTAGTCGTGCCAGTGACTGGTGTTGCAAGTTCACCATCAACGGTTGAAGTACATCAAAATGGACGGTTGTTATATCGCACGATGGTGCCTGCGGGACCTTTCGAGTTAAATCGAATTAATAATGTAGTGATTAGCTCGCCTTTAGATGTCACCGTGATACAAGATAATGGGGAGCGACATCAGTTTCAGGTAGTGACTGCAACCAAGCAAAGTGCAGTTTTGCCAATGAGTTATCAGTTTTTTACCGGACGATATCGTAGTCGGGGTGATCAGAAAACGCAGACGCCAATTGTGAGTGGTGTAGAAGTCAGCCAACAATATGGTGTATCAAATTATGCGGTAGGAATTCTTTACTCAGATACATTTCAATCGGTTAGTGGTCGGGTTAGCACATATTTAGATATTGTTACCCCTATTTCGATTGGTATTGGTTTGCAAAGTGCGCGCAATAAAGAAAAGCGTGGGGAGCAAATCGATTTTAATAGTAGTGTTGCGTTTGAAAAAATGACATTAGGCGCTTCGATTTTATATCGAACAAATCAGTTCCCGACATTGGATGACTCGCTATTAAAAAACCATTCTGTTCAGGACTTGCGGGAAGAAACAAATGGGTGGTTTAGTGGTGAATTACAGACCTCCGCGTCGTTATTTGTTAGCTGGGGGGATATGTTGTGGGGGCGCTTTAACGCGAGCATTAATCATAACCATTTTTATGGTGATAAATCCGATAAGGTTTTTTATTCTATCGGTTATAGCAGAAAAATAGCTGATGTATCTTTAAATGTGAATTACCAAACAGGCGATGATCAAGATAGCCGAATTTTTATGAATGCATCAATGCCGTTAGGTAAGAAAAAAAATATCAGCATGCAAAGCCAGCATTACCAGGATAAAAATAGGGTAATGATGAATTACAATCAGCAAGTTAGTGATAATTTAAGATATTCGGTCGGCGCTGGTCGTAATGATGATATTAATACCTTCAATGGCAGTATTAATAATGCTAATGCGTATAGTAATATTTCGTTGAGTGGTTCCATGTCTCAGAATAATACACGCTCTATCACCGTTGCAGCATATGGTGGTCTAGCGTATTCCGATGGGCTATTTGCAACGTCATCCGTACCTTTAGGAGATACCTTTGGCATCGTGTATGTACCGGATGCGCCAGGGGTTAGAGTCAACACGATGGGCAGTGGC
>NZ_WLUG01000002.1:0-1250 GCF_009706505.1 Providencia sp. wls1922
GTTAAACCGTAAAAAGCAGGTAATTAGGCTTATTGAATAAAAATGATAAGGACATTAACCATAATCGAAGGGTTTAATAAAAAATTTAGGGTGAAAAAAGCTGATTCCAGCGCGCTTTTGCCAATATACACGAAAAATTTTTATAAAAATGGCTAAAGGGGTTTTTAGAGGCGCCGATAATGTTATTGCTGACAACATTTACCGAGTTAAGCCAGCGAGCTTAATCGACTATTAAGATAAAAAGGACATACATTATGGCACAGGTTATTAATACCAACATTCTGTCTCTGACTACTCAGAACAACTTAAACCGTTCACAAGGCGTATTAGGCTCTGCTATTGAGCGTTTATCTTCTGGTTCACGTATCAACAGCGCAAAAGATGATGCTGCGGGTCAAGCAATCGCTAACCGTTTTACTGCAAACATCAAAGGCTTAACTCAAGCTTCTCGTAACGCAAACGACGGTATCTCTATTGCACAAACAACTGAAGGTGCACTGAACGAGATCAACGATAACTTACAACGTATTCGTGAGCTGACTGTTCAAGCGAAAAACGGTTCTAACTCTAACTCAGATATCACTTCAATCCAAAACGAAGTGACTGAGCGTTTAGCTGAAATCACTCGTATTTCAGATCAAACTCAGTTCAACGGCGTGAAAGTTCTGAGCGGCGAAAAAACTGAGATGAGTATCCAAGTTGGTACTAACGATAACGAAGTGATCAAATTCAGCTTAGACAAAACTAACACTGAAACATTAGGTGTTTCTAGCGACAAACTGTTCACTGAAACTACAGCTAAGAAAGGCGTAACTGAAAAAGGTGCTGCAGTGACTGGTGCTGCAGGTGCAAATAAAATCTTAGCTGGCGGTGCTACCATTGAAGGTGGTTTGACTGTTACAGAATATAAAGTTGATGGTAACCCTGTTGATGGCAAATTTGTTGTCAATGATGGTACTAAAGATTATTTAGTTTCTTCTTCAGATTTTGAGTTTGACGCAACAGCTACAACTCAAGTTAACTTAAAAGCATCCGCGAAAACTACTGCGAATGAATTTACTGCAAATGCAGGTGCCGATGTTAAAACTTTAGATGTTAAAGGTGACGCTCTGGCAACTTTAGACGCTGCAATCAACAAAGTTGATGAAAGCCGTTCTAAATTAGGTGCGATTCAAAACCGTTTCCAATCTACTATCAACAACCTGAACAACTCTGTTAACAACCTGAGCGCAGCACGTAGCCGTATCCAA
>NZ_WLUG01000015.1:0-4069 GCF_009706505.1 Providencia sp. wls1922
TACCTGTATTCATATTTCTGTCCTTCAAGTTTGCTACTGACTGTTTATATACATGCATAAAATGCATATGTATACCAGAAGAGCTTTTTTATTACATGTAAATTAAATTAATGTTTTATTTTGATGTTATTTTTTATCTTATTCTAACTTCTTGTATATAATGAATTATTTAAATTCTTGTTTTCATATTTTGATTAAACATATAAGGAGTGTTGTGGTGTTGCTGTTTGTTTTATAAGCAATTATTTTCTTCCCCAAAATCCCACCAAAAATACTCCCCAAAACATTTAAAAATTTGAGTCTTTAAATTACGACAATTTTCCACTCTTTACCGCGATCATCGTTGTAATTATCAGTCATTACTTTCGACCTGTGACCTAACAATCTTTGAGTATCCAATCCTTGTTCTCGATATATCCTTTCAGAAAGAGAGCGCTGTTCATGAAAAGTTGGTTCAGCACCTTTCGACCAAGTTATTCCGCATTTATTACGTGCATTTTTAAACGCAGCCGTTAATGAGGTATTTGATATTGCCCCACCTTTTTTACCTCTAGCAATAGAATGGCGATGGTGAAGTAGGTAAGGGCTAACAACAAGATCCCTACACATGGAGATCACATCACCAAGAGTCATTTCTATGGCATCACACCTCAGCGTTAATGGAATGGCAATTTTTGTCCCTGTTTTTTCTTGCTCAATATGCAGCATTCCATCCCAAACATCAGAGAATTTCATTTTCGTGATATCACCAAGGCGCTGCCCTGTAATTAGAGCTAACAGCATCCCATGCTGTAAGTAATGAGGGTGCATAGCTGCTTGCTGATAGATAGCCTTCCATTCATCCAGCGATAAGCGCTCTCGCTTCACTTTGCTTCTAGGTTTCTTAGTTGCAAGAGCAGGGTTATATCCTGGTGGAACATGGCCAACATGCTGAGCCTCTTTAAACACATCAACAATCACGGATCTGACTACTTGAGCCATTCGGTTATGCCCGAGCGCCTTTACTTCATCTGTTATTTTAACGACTTCAAGCGCAGTTATATCTTTTAAGGACATCATCCCACAGTGCTGCTTAAATAAATTTAGCGGCTTAATTTTTTGCTTATATGAGTTTAGCTTTAACTCGCCTTGGTCCATTCGTTCTTGCTGTATTTCTAAATATTTATCAATCCAATTGGACACGCTAATGCCGATCTTCTTATTTTTAATATTCGAAAGCCGGTCATTGATGCTGAGTATTTGTTTTGTTTGCTGTTCAGCTATGATCACATTTGCTTGAGTAGCTACTTGTTCTGCTTCCTCGGCGTCCGTGCCGAGGCTATGAAACTTACCGGTTAACGGGTGTTTATATTGCCAATAAACCTTTCCGTTTCGTTTATCTAATTTCCGATACAAATTTGGAATAGTGATTTTATGAGCGCGGGGTCTAGCTGCCATCAGATAATATCCTTTGAAGTTTATCGTTTGAGCAATTCGGTAATTGAGGTTTTGAAACAATACCCACCCAGCGGGAATCACGATCGACCATCCATTTCTTACCAACTTTTAATGCTGGTGGTACCATCATGTTCGCTTTCGCATACTTCAATAACACTTGCTTGCTGGGCGCATCATCACCGAATTCCAGTTTTGCCCATGCTTCTAGAGATACCATTCTAGACATAATTACCTCCACATATCTGCCCGCATGCAGATTAAAAATTCAACCACAAACACTCGGTACGCTTTACTGAACCTGCGTGGCCATTTGCTGCAGTTGTCTTTACCTCTTTTCGCCAGCTCGAGAGTTGGCCGTTATATAGATCGTTGTCATAACCACAGATAATAACCTTCCCTTGAAGCTGGCCAGCGACTGTAATTAATTGCTGGTGGCCCCATTCATCCATTTCATACCGATATGTTTCGCTTCTCATGCTCCTTGTTTCATGTAAATAGGGTGGGTCAATAAAATGTAGAGTACTTGTGGTGTCATGGTCTTTCATGCACTGAATGGCATCACGATTTTCAATTAATACCCCTTGCAATCTATCCACTACAGCGAGCAGGTTTTCCGGTGCACGTGTCCATATTTTTTGTGCTGTCGCTGAATTGCGTTTAGTGTCCAGTCTAAAACCTGTTTTACCTTTCGTTGCACCAGCGCTACCAAAACCCATAGTAGCTCGAACAATCGTTTTACGTGCTCGTTCAATAGAGCAATCAGAAATTTCATAAGCACAATTAAATTCAGTTCGTGAGTAGGGCGTTAATAAGCAAGCATCGATAAGTTTTTCAGCCTGATCTTTATCACGTAGAACGCGAAACAGATTCACTATTTCATCATCTAAATCGTTATAAACTTCAGCTTCCGAGCGAGATTTACGCAAAAGAACTGACGCAGCCCCGCCAAATGGCTCAACATAACAACGATGATCTGGGAAGTGACTAATCACCCAAGGTGCAAGTCGATACTTGCCGCCATGGTAGCGAATGAGAGGGTGTTTAATGATTGTCATGCTCCACCTTCATTTGTTTGAGTGCTTCACGAACAACGTTTAAACGTGACTCCATCCTCAAGTAATCGCTATTTTCCTGCTTAGGCCATGGAGCACACCACGGATCATTACCAAATAATCCGTTATACTTATTACTGAAAGTGCAATTAATGACATCACCTTTAATATCTTCAATCCATTCGAGATCATCAAACATGGTACGAGCATCACTTTCAGTTAGTATTCTTTTTTTTCGACACTTCATTATTTCTTTCTTAACAAACGCAATATTTTCTTCATTATCAGCGTTAATTTCTCTGTCTAGGCTTGAGTCCAAATAACCAATCCAATATTGGTTTGTTATCCATAATAAAAACTCAGTGAGGGGCATTCCCATGCCGCCCCAATAGCATGACCATGACTTGCTAAATTCACTGATAGTCACACGACCTCGACGATTATCGCCATAGTCTTCAAGGTAAACATGAATAGGGTCATGATTATCTACACCTGTTATTACTAGCTTAGTAACTTGAGATTGTTCTATTTGCATAATCACACTCTCTTAAACTCAATGACCCACACCCACGGATTACTTTCAAAGCTACAGTCAGGCTTATTTACTGAATCCCATAAATGCCGAAACCAAAAAAATGCGTCCGTGCTACCACCTGTCAACTCTCTATCCAGCGGATAACCCTCGGCTTTAAAATCATCATCGCTAGCTGCCCGTATCCGCTCTACGCGAATATCTGTAATTTCAAGGATGATACGTGAAGCCCATCTAGGCATTTGCGTCGATGGGGTCCAACCTTCGAATGGTTTACTATCATCTGGATAATCTGCCTTGTAATCACACAATTCAGATGCAGAAGATATACCTTCTTTTATTTCCTGAATAACATCATCATCCAACCAAAACCCATTAAATGTTTCCCTAACCCAAAGTCGATCGCCAACCTTACCGTAAGGACAGGCAAGAGGGTACGTTCTGTCATTCCAAGTGGCACCATCAGTGGAGCGCAAAACACAGAGGCCATCTTTGACGCCTGCGTGATAATTTCCAGCCCTTAAACCGCTATAGTTCAAGTTAAGAGCCTTATCAATTGGTTTGAATTTAGCAATACAGCGAGTTTGAGTTTTACGGCCATCAAGGATGGCGCGTACCATTTCAGTATTAAAAATAATTCCGCGCTCTTTCATGGTTAAGCAACCTTTTCAGCTGTAAACGTAGGGTCATATTGAAGTTCGGTTTCAAACATGCCTAGGTACTCACCATCAATCCACAGCATAAAGAAACATGGCCAGTCAGATTCCCATCCGTCATGATCGTCGTGATATTGATTCGCACATTCTTCAACAAGAAAACTGAACCCACTAAGATCGCCATCTTCAATGCAATACTCATCATCACTTTCAAACTCATAACGAGCATTCTCGGTAATTTCGTCTGGCGTGGTTTCTTTTGTATTAGTTACGTAATATTGAATTAATGGCATGTATCACCTCACACAACAATTCTGTAAACTGAATTGACGGTTTGGATATATCCATCAGCAAGATAAGTATCGATATTGATTACTCGTGATGTTTGAATA
>NZ_WLUG01000016.1:0-1609 GCF_009706505.1 Providencia sp. wls1922
TGATCATTGGCAGTCAAATACCGTGATTGATGTATTGAGACGCCTGCCGGGTGTGGATGTTGCACAAAATGGTGGAATAGGGCAACAAAGTTCCCTCTTTATTAGAGGAACAGAATCACGCCATGTTTTGGTTTTAATTGATGGTGTTCGTCTTAATCAAGCAGGGATTTCTGGTTCTTCAGATATGAGCCAAATTCCAATCTCGCTAGTGCAGCGTATTGAATATATTCGTGGCGCACGTTCAGCAGTTTATGGCTCTGATGCAGTGGGTGGTGTGATTAACATTATTACTCGCCGTAATAATGAAGGAACCACACTAAATGCTGGAATTGGTTCTTATGGCTATCAAAACTATAACGGTTCAACGCAACAAAAAATTGGTGAGAATACAACCGTTACGGGCGCGGCGGCTTATACATATACAAAAGGGTTTGATGTAGAGGCAAGAGGAAATACAGGAGGACATCCCCAGCCAGACAAGGATGGTTTTCTTAATAAAACATTATGGCTAGGTGTGGAACATCAATTTACTCCAGATGTTTTAGCTTATGCCAGAGCCTATGGGTACGATAATCGAACAAATTATGATGCCTCTGAGTTTGCTGGTATTTTGGCTGATACCCGCAAGCTATATAGCCGTACCTATGAAACTGGTGTTAAATATCATCAGGAGAAATACTCTACTTCATTAATGGGCAGTTATAGTCACGTTAAAGATTATAACTATGACCCAAGATATGGAAAATACGGTAAAGGTTCTCGTGTTGATGATTCGAAACAGTATAACGTTCAATGGGGAAATAATTACCAATTTGAAAATGGTACAATTTCGGCTGGCATTGATTATCAAAAGCAAACCATTGAAGCGGGAACATCTTCATTACCAAACAATGAATCAATCAATAATACTGGAATCTATTTAACGTCTCAGCAAGCAATCTCTGCTTTCACTATTGAAGGCGCTGTAAGGTCTGAAAAACATTCAGAGTTTGGCTGGCATACAACATGGCAAGCAGGTGCTGGATGGGAATTCATTGATGGATATCAGCTAATAGGCTCTTATGCTACGGCTTATAAAGCACCAAACATTAGCCAACTATATGCTTCAGCGCCATATGGCAATCCAGACCTAAAGCCAGAAGAAAGCAAGCAATGGGAAGGTGGAATGAAAGGGCTCACAGGTCCTTTAAATTGGCAATTAGTTGCATATAAGAATGAAATTACCAATCTTATTGATGCGAAAGCCGAAACTAATTGGGGATGGCAAAATGTTGGTGAGGCGACAATAAAAGGTATCGAGTGGAACGGGGATATGGATACAGGCATATTCCACCATCAGCTTACATATCAATATACCGATCCTAGGGATGAGAAAACGAATAAAGTCTTAATTCGTCGAGCTAAGCAACAGATCAAATATCAACTAGATTGGAATGTTGCCAATGTAGATTGGGGGCTAACTTATCAATACATTGGCTCTAGATATGATAAAGACTTCGGTCAATATGACACTAGTACTGGTGACTATAAAAGATTAAAACTCGGTGGCGTTAGCCTTTGGGATATCACAGCCGCATATCCAATCACTTCACATCTCACAATTCGTGGT
>NZ_WLUG01000017.1:0-1147 GCF_009706505.1 Providencia sp. wls1922
GAAGATGTACCCACCAACAAACCATAGGAGAGATATCGACAACTATTTGAAAGCGCCATTCGACGCACTGACACACGCCAACGTTTGGAAAGATGATGAGCAAGTTAAGCGTGTTGATATGCAATGGTGCGAGGTAGTAAAGGGTGGTCGGTTTGAAATCACGATCAGCTTACATGAAAGCGCAAATGCGGTTGCGTAAAACGTGGAGAAATAGCATGAATCAATTAGCGATAAAAACTTTAACAATGTCCAGCGTAGAGATATCAGAGTTAGTTGAGTCTCGTCATGACAAGGTGAAGCAATCAATTGAAAGGCTTGCTACACGAGGAGTCATTCAACTTCCCCCAATGGGGGAGGTTAAAAATCATCAAAATCAGACGGTGCAGGTTTATCAATTAAATAAGCGCGATAGTTACGTTGTTGTGGCTCAACTATCACCAGAGTTCACTGCGAGGCTGGTGGATAGATGGCAAGAGTTAGAAAACCAAAAGTTGGTGCCGACAACATTTTCAGAAGCACTACGCTTAGCTGCGGATCTGGAAGAAGAAAAACAGCAGCTTGAAAATAAACTAATCGAAGCGGCACCGAAGGTTGAATTTGTTGATAGATACGTCAAAGCCACTGGCGCGATGACATTTAGACAAGTGTGTAAATTGCTTGATGTGAAAGAACCCGAGTTCAGGGGTTTTTTGCTCGATAAAAAAATTATGTATCGTCTCAATAATATATTGACCCCATATCAGCAACATTTAGAAGCTGGACGATTTGAAATGAAAACTGGTGTTACGCAAGGCACTGAGTATGCGTTTGCACAAGCCAGATTCACTGCCAAGGGTGTTAAATGGATAGCTGGTCAATGGATGGAGCACAAAGCATATGCGTGAAGCTTCAATTCTTACAGCAAGTACGGTACCGGAACTTGGATTAGTAATTTTTAAGCCTGGTGTTAGCGAACTGCATAAATTTACTGGTCGCATGTTAATTATCCCGGTACCGGAGTCATTAGGCGATAAATCAGTAGGGCCTATCTCTCTTTCTCCATCATTCCTCAGCGACGAGTTGAAGGGGATTGAAGAGATAAAGCAAGTATTAGATTTAGCTGTAGATCCTGAGCCACCAGCAAGTTTTATGAAGTTTCCAAAGCTTC
>NZ_WLUG01000018.1:0-6743 GCF_009706505.1 Providencia sp. wls1922
TGGTGCCGAAGGCCGGACTCGAACCGGCACACCCGAAGGCGGTTGATTTTGAATCAACTGCGTCTACCAATTCCGCCACTCCGGCACGAAGTGATGTGTTTCTTGGAAAACGGTGCCATTATACTTGCCTTATGCTGACTGGCAACATTTATCTTGAACAATCAGGTTGTTCGATTAAAAAAAAAGCACCTGAAAAAATCTTTCCATAAAAAGCGCAATATCCCCTGTTATGTTCAACAACATTTGAATATCTATGCTAATTTTCCTAAGAGTATTTTCATTGTCTTAACCCTTCGGTGACTGGCGACAAAGCGTAATTTTTGTTAGTTTATCCGCACTCTTATGTAAAATAATAAAGGCATATTTTATGAGCTTTGTTGGATGGATAGCCACTGGTCTGGTTATTGGCATCTTAATTGGTATCGTCATGAAAATTTTCTCAAAGAAAAAATAAATATTGGCTGAAAAGCCTTTTATAAACAATCATATCGGCTGGCTTCAAACATGAAGAAAACATTTCTTAAAATTTTGTCGGTATCCGCACTGTCTGCGGCATTGATGGCCTGTTCCTCAACGACAGAAAAAACCGCGCAAAGCTCACCAAGTGGCATGCTTGCAGGTAACTCCGAGTGGCAAATATTCGAAGGCGATAGAAGAACTTACGAGCGTGTCACCAAAATCGTCGATATGTATGCAAATCGAATTTATAACGAAAGTGATGCCCGAGGCATGGCTATTATCGTTATTGATAATAACCAAACTCTCGCTCGCTATTATGGTGAAACCGCGCCGGGTAATGGACAAAAACCGGGTCCGAACTCCCTGATCCGCATTGCTTCTGTTAGCAAATTAATGACCAGCGAAATCTTAATTAAGCTGGAGCAAGATAAAAAATTAGCGATCACCGACCCGCTACAGCAATACAGCTACAACGGTGTTACCGTGCCTGATAACAACAGCGGGCAACCTATCCGACTGTATCATTTAGCGAGCCATACCAGTGGCTTGCCTCGTGAACAACCGGGTGGAAAATGGGGTCGCCCTGTCTTTATTTGGCCAACTCAAGAGAACCGTTGGACATGGCTGAAAACCGGTAAACTCGATTTTACACCGGGTACTGAAGCCGCTTATTCCAACCTCGCCTATGATTTACTCGCTGATGCGATGGTCAAAGCGACGGGGCAGTCATACCCGCAATTGTTCAGCAAATATGTGACATCTCCGGCGAAAATGACGGATACCACCTACACCCCAAGCAAAGGTCAGTGCGCCCGTTTAATGGAAGGCACCAAGCCAAGCCCTTGCCATAACACCCTTGCAGCAGCAGGAAGTGGTGGTGTGTATTCTACTCCGGCAGATATGCAAAAGTGGATGCAGCAATTTTTATCTACGGATAATAACCTACGTAAAGCGACCGCAGCCCGCGAGCAAGGTATTTTCTTCCCCCGTGAAAAGCTGTTAGATGCCAAAGGAATGGACGTTGCAGGTTATGCGGATGGATTGGGTCTTGGCTGGGTATATATGAAGCCTAAAAACGGTATTCCTGGGATCTACCAGAAAACCGGCGGCGGCGGCGGATTTAATACCTATATGGCGATGATCCCACAGCAAAATATTGCGGTATTCGTGGTGATGACTCGTAAAGATGGTAGTAAGTTCAGTAAGTTGACCGCAGGTGTAAATGATATGGTTGCTTCATTATCATCTAACCATGCGTATGGGAAAAATTGAAAGGGTACCGCCGACGCGATTAATGCACTGGCGAGTTATGCCCCTACCTTAAAACGCGGATTTGTGCGCGTACTTACGTTTATCGTGACAACTGCCTGAGCCCTTCAGGCAGTTTTTTATTCGTTGTTATTTTTGTTAGGCGACTGCTTTTTTTGATAGACGTCTGCTTTTTATGCAATATTTTAGTATGACCTTTCGCTACTCTTAGGCCTTATTACTTATGATTAGCAAAGGAACTAAGATGAAAATTATCCCGCTTTTCGCTCATAACATAGTGCGCCCCAGCTCCGTAAAATCAGGAAGGAACACTATTTCTGAATTAGTACAGCAACTCAGAAATGTACGTAATCATCCAGAAATCTGTCCACAACCTAAAAAACCAGACTATGTCGAAATAGATTTTTCAAGACTGGTTAATGAAAAAGCGGATAATCCGAACATTGAAGCAACGGCTGAGTATAAAAAGTTACTCACAGATACCATAAACGAAGCAAAGCAATCATTCATTCAAGCAACCAGGCAAGCAACCTGGAAAAATGCTTACATGATTGAAAAATCATACAGTGCCAATGGCGGTGCTTTCTCTTATGCACAACAGATTGCCAATAAGAGTGGAAAAAATGTGATTGGCATTATCGGTGAATATACATCTCAGACGAAACAAAAAAGGATCCAGCAAGTATTATTTAAGCCACAAGGAAAAATTCAATCGATGCTGAGTAATTTCGGTAATTTTATCTTCAGCAGAAAATGAGTGTGTTCTTGAAGTGGAGAGTTGCCATCAGCAATAAAAAAGGCTGTAAAATCATTCGATTCTACAGCCTTTTTCAATTTAAAGGGAATGGGCTATTTTCGTTTAACTAACAAGAAGATACTCACGCCCAAGAACAAGACACTCGGCAGCGCTGCCGCAAGTACTGGCGGAATGGAATAGACCAAACTCCAGTTACCAAAGCCTTGGTTTAAGATGTAAAACAAGAAGCCGCCCACAATCCCTGAAATCACACGCACACCCATTGGAACCGTACGCAGAGGTCCGAAGATAAAGGAAACCGCCATCAACATCATGACTGCCGCAGAAAGTGGCGCTAGGATTTTTTGCCACATACTCAGCTGATAAACCGAAGCAACTTGCCCACTCTCTTTCAAATAGGTGATGTACTGATACAGACCGCGAATCGAAAGCGAATCCGCATTCAGAGAAACGATACCTAATTTCTCTGGGGTTAAATTGGTTTTCCAATCATAAGTTAAACGCTGTGAACCCGTAATTTTTTGCTGGCTACCCAAGATAGATTCTTGAACTTGGGATAACACCCACAGTTTTTTATCCGCATCATAAGTTCCGCGTGCGGCAAACATCACAGACTGTAATTTGCGATGGTCATCGAAGCGATAAACAGAAACATCTTGGATGGTGCTCGCATCTTTAATACGTTGGATATAGATAAAGTCATGGGCATCTTTCGCCCACATGCCTGAATCCGTAACCACCAAAGAGCTACCAACAATTTTTTCTGCACGATAGTTACGCGCCCACTGCTCGCCTGCAGGTGCAATCCACTCCCCCATGACCATCGTAACGATAACCAATGGAATCGCTGTTTTCATCACAGACATCGCAATTTGCAAACGGGTAAAACCCGACGCTTGCATCACCACCAGCTCACTGCGGGAAGCTAACGCGCCTAACCCCAGCAATGCGCCCAATAATGCCGCCATTGGGAAGAAAATATCGATATCTTTGGGAACAGTTAATAAGGTGAAAACCCCTGCGCTCATTGCTGTGTAATCACCGTCACCCACTTTGCGAAGTTGCTCGACAAACTTGATGATCCCTGAAAGCGAAACCAACAAAAACAGCGTCATCAAAATCGAATTGAGGATGGTTCGACCGATATACTTATCTAAAACACCAAACATCAGGCAACCCCTCTTGTCAACTTAGCACGCACTTTGCGCATTGGTACGGTATCCCATAAATTCAGTATCACTGCTAATAGCAAGTAACCAAAGTTAACCGCCCACATTGCATATTTAGGGTCGATATCCCCCTTATCTGCGCTATTACGTAACGTACTTTGTAATAAGAAGAAAATCAGGTACAACAGCATGGCAGGGATCATACTGAGCACACGCCCTTGACGCGGGTTGACCTCACTCAGAGGAACCACCATCAACGCCATGACCACCACAGAGAATACAATGGTTAGACGCCAGTGGAATTCAGCATTGACCTCAGGATTGCTCTCATTCCACAGCTGCATCATGGTTTTTTGTTCCACTTTATCCGTACTGACATCTGTGGCTTTATGGTCAACAACGGCTTGGTAATTTACGAAGTCAGTGATGCGGAAATCTCTCAGCATTGCCGTGCCTTCGTAGCGAGTACCTTGGTCTAGCACCACCATCTGACGACCATATTCGTCTTCTTTCATATAACCGCTATCCGCGACCACAACGGAAGGACGCTGCTCATTGGCTGTACGCAACTGAGCTAAGAAAACATTTTTAAAATCATTGCCTTTGACTTCGCCGATGTACAACACAAAGTTGCCATCTTTGGTGGTTTTAAACTGCCCTTCCACCATCGCCGCTAAACCGGGGTTGGCTTTTGCATCTGCCAAAACTTGTTCTTGATACTGAGATGACCAAGGCAACATCCAAGTAATATTGGCAACGGCGACTAAGGCAGTTAATGCAGCAAGTACCAGCGCCGCTTTCACAAGCACACTTTTACCTAGGCCGCAGGCATGCATCACAGTAATTTCGCTTTCTGTGTACAATTTGCTGTAAGTCATCAATAGCCCAAGGAATAGGCTCAAAGGTAAGATAAGTTGCGCCATCTCCGGCACACCCAATCCTAATAATGGAAGAACTAAATTCGAAGGAATATTCCCCTGAACAGCGGCACCTAAGATGTCGATGGACTTTTGACTAAAAAAGATAAGCAGCAGGACAAAAAGTATCGCCAGCTGGCTTTTCAGGGTTTCCCGAACCAAATATCGAATAATGATCACGCTTATTACGCCTGTGAAAACTTGTCTTTTGGGATGAAAATGGCTAAGTTCGTTCTATGACAGCCATTTACTAAAATATACTCTGGTTTATTGTTTGGCTAGAATGATATAAAAGCATTATCTATACTAAGTGCTATATCGGAATATGCTTAATATAAGCGAAACTAGGTATTTGCTCAATTTAACACAAAGAGTTCATTCTCTATAAGCCAGATCATGCGAAAGGCTAATTTTAACTGGAGCATCGACCTTTGTCTTTAAGATTCAGGAGAACGCATGGAGTTTAGTGTAAAAAGTGGTAGCCCGGAAAAACAACGTAGTGCTTGCATCGTTGTCGGAGTCTTTGAACCACGCCGTCTGTCCCCTATCGCTGAACAGCTGGACAAAATTAGTGACGGATATATCAGCGCCCTGCTGCGCCGCGGTGAGCTTGAAGGTAAAGTAGGTCAATCCTTGCTGCTGCATCATGTGCCTAACGTTCTATCTGAGCGTATTTTACTGATCGGTTGCGGTAAAGAACGTGAACTCGATGAGCGTCAATTTAAACAAATCATTCAGAAAACTATCAGTACTCTGAATGAAACTGGCTCAATGGAAGCCGTTTGTTTCTTGACTGAGTTACATGTAAAAGGTCGCAACAACTACTGGAAAGTTCGCCAAGCCGTTGAGACAGCGAAAGAATCCCTGTATGTCTTCGACCAGCTGAAAAGTAACAAAACTGAACACCGCCGTCCACTGCGTAAACTGGTCTTCAATGTACCAACGCGCCGTGAACTGACCAGCGGTGAGCGTGCTATCGCCCACGGTTTAGCTATCGCCTCTGGCGTTAAAGCGGCTAAAGATTTGGGTAACATGCCACCAAATATCTGTAACGCTGGCTATTTAGCATCACAAGCTCGCCAACTGGCAGACATTTCTGACAGCAAACTGACTACTCGCGTGATCGGCGAAGAGCAAATGAAAGAGCTGGGCATGAACGCGTACTTAGCAGTGGGTCAAGGTTCTCAGAACGAATCTCTGATGTCCATCATGGAGTACAAAGGCAACCCAGATCCAGAGTGCAAACCAATTGTACTGGTCGGTAAAGGTTTAACCTTCGACTCAGGCGGTATTTCCATCAAGCCTGCTGATGGTATGGATGAGATGAAATACGACATGTGCGGTGCCGCGACCGTTTACGGTGTCATGCGCTTTATCACTGATCTGCAACTGCCAATTAACGTCGTCGGCGTACTGGCTGGCTGTGAAAACATGCCGGGTGGGCACGCATATCGTCCTGGTGATGTCCTAACCACTATGTCTGGTCAAACTGTCGAAGTGTTAAACACGGATGCGGAAGGTCGTTTAGTCCTGTGTGATACCCTGACTTACGTTGAGCGTTTCGATCCAGAACTGGTTATCGATATCGCCACATTAACAGGCGCATGTGTGATTGCTTTAGGTAGCCACTACACTGGTTTAATGTCCAACCACAACCCACTGGCTCACGAGCTGTTAAATGCTTCAGAGCAAGCTGGCGACCGTGCTTGGCGTTTACCGTTAGCTGACGAATACTATGAGCAAATCAGCTCTAACTTTGCTGATTTAGCGAACACGGGTGGTCGTCCGGGTGGTGCTATTACCGCAGGCTGCTTCTTAGCACGCTTTACAGGTAAATATAACTGGGCGCACTTGGATATCGCAGGTACTGCATGGCGTTCAGGAAAAGCTAAAGGAGCAACCGGTCGTCCGGTTTCTATGTTAGCTCAGTTCTTACTGAACCGCGCTGGCTTAAATGGTGACGAGTAATTTCAATTACGATTAAACATCGCCATTGATTAAGTTGTTATTATAATATCCCGATGAGCAGGTTCTGCGATTCGGGATATTGTTTTTAAGCAACAAGCAGTTAGGTCACACTCACCACACCATTTTGAGGCTGTGGTAAAAACGAGTATAATTCAGCGCAGATTTAATCTTGCTGCGACCTTGGGAGCATACATAAGTATGTGA
>NZ_WLUG01000003.1:0-5211 GCF_009706505.1 Providencia sp. wls1922
ATATTGCGCTTTAACGTGGATAAGTGGTCGATGAACACTTTACCGTTTAAATGGTCAATTTCATGTTGCATGACAATCGCTAAAAACTCGTCACTGTCGACAACAAACTCCTTGCCGTCACGGTCAAACGCCTTCACCTTCACACGCAAAAAGCGTGGCACATCTGCGTAAACATCCGGTACGGATAAACAACCCTCTTGATAGCTCGTCTCCCCTTCGCTCTCAATAATTTGTGGGTTGATAAATACCATTGGCTGATTACGCTCTTCCGAAATATCAATCACCATAATGGCTTTGGTTTCGGCGATTTGCGTTGCCGCTAGCCCGATACCGTTATCAGTGCTGTACATGGTTTCAATTAAATCATCGACCAATGTTTGTACTGATGCGAAATCCGTAACAGGACTGCACTGAATACGCAATCTTTCATCTGGAATTTCAATAATTTCTCTTACTGCCATAGCTAAAATCCTGTTGATTCAATTACTTTTACTCAAGCCCATTTGTTTTTACTTAAACCTATAAGTTAAAGTATCGCCCTTTTTTTGCCCACAAAAGATGCAAAAAATGGCAAAGTGGCTTGGAGATGAAAATTTCACAGAAAAATAACATGATCTAAGACAAAATACATCTGAAATCACCAGAAAATTCTCCGTATAACCCCTTTCTACAGGCAAAATCCAACGTATTTGATTGAGATCAGACAATCCGTATAAACAAGTATTTGTAAATTTTTCATGGTAAACCGACCAAAATATAAATCTGAATTAACACTGATTAGATAGCTTAGCTATAATTTTATTTCGACTTTCTATTTAATACTGTTTTTAACAGAAAAATCACATGGGATAAGCCGAGTTTTGTTTGCTGGAGCCTCTTTTCTTTGAATACATAACCCAACATAAGCTTACGTTTTTAATACTTAATCATAATTCTTACCTTTGCTTTGCTCGCTGTTTAATTAATGATGAAGACCTGTTCGATTTTGTTACTCACATTTCTAATCTTAATAAATGGAGTTCTTATGAAATTAAAACCGATTATTGCCGCCCTGATTGTGATGTCTACAACTACTGCTTTTACAGCTCAAGCTAACTCAACGGCGCCTGTTGCAAAGCAAGCTGTTAGCGCAAAAAAAGCCAATGCCTATGAAGAGATTATGATTGATAAAGTCTGGGTAACCACTCAAGCTGTCGATCAAGATAAAAAAGACGTGCCAGCAACAGATAAACAAGTGGCAAACTTCTTTGGGCTTGCAGAGTATTACCCAGATGGTACTTTTAAGATGCTAACCCTTGAGGGTGCGCCAAAAATGCAGGGTGATTGGTCATTCAGCGAAGATGGTAAAACCCGCTCATTAACTGCAAAAGATGACAAAGGTGAAGTCCTGTTTACTCGTGTAGTTGAAAACGTGACCGTGACACCGGAAGAATATACTTACCGAATTTACCCATCACAGGATGATAAAACCAAATATTTTGATATCGTCCATAAAGTGAAGAAATAGCTTATACCATGATTGGGGAATGTATTTAATATTCCCCTATTTCTCAGTTATTAGCTTGATAAAGATTAATTTTTAAATTACTTTAAAGCATCCCAGAATTACACTTCATTCCCATCATCAATTCTATTGTACTAATCTTAATCCAACACGATTTTCCCGAACCAATTAAATTAAAAAACAGATTTTACCCACCAAAATATATCTCTTATTATTCTCTCCCGAACATATGTATCGACTTATATAAGTTTCGATATTTATTCCTTTTACGTTATATGGATATTTCGTTATGAAAAAAAAACTATTAAGTGCTGTTAGTATAGCTATAATTTCTTCATTATCTACTCAGTCATTCGCAATAGCTAATAACTATCAAGATGCTATAAATGCCCCTTATGATTACCCTGAGCACCGATATGAGGATAATAGAACCACTCTTGAGTTCGAAAATGATAAAAAACTTAATGATAATATTAATAAATATACTGAGATAGCCGAAAGCATGGCGCCTGTTGTTGATGTTCTAGCGTATGCAATCGAAACATCATCACCATTAATTAAAAAATTATCCTCATTAAAAGAAAAAGAACCTGCTAGCTTACCCCCTATTACTTTAACTAACTCATCAATATCAGCAAATCCTCTATCCAGAGCCCCAAAGAGTAACCTTGCCCATTTAGAGAATAAAATCGAAGATAATAATCATGCAATTAATTTATTAAACATGTCTATTAATGATTTAAGCCAAGAAAATAATAATCAAGAAAAAAACATAGCTGAAAAAGGAAATTCCATTAAGAAATTACAAAGCTCTTTATCTGATTTAGAAAAAAACCTTGATGATAGTGAAATGAAGAATAAAAAATATGTTGATGATGAAGTTTTTAGAAGTGAAGCTATTACAACTTTATTAATTGATGACACAAACAAAAAACATGAAACAGATACCAAACAACTGAATATTGCCATAGAAAAGCTCGATAAAGACATTAGAGAAAGTGATCTAATTACAAGCCAATTAATTGAAGATGCAGAAAAAAATAGTAAAGCTCATGCTGATTTAATTTTACGTAATCAACAAATGCTTAATATCGACCGTTTTGATAAACTCGACAAACAAGAAAAACTTCAAACACAGCAGCTCAATCAAATAAATACCCGAGTTGACCAAATGGAAAGTAAAATCCACCAAACAGCTCGTGATGCAAATGCCGGTATTGCTTCAGTTGCTGCAATGACCAATATTCCTTACACCACCAACACACGTTTTAGCGCCGGATTAGGCTTAGGTAATTTTAAAAACGGTAACGCCATCGCAGCTGGAGCTCAGTATCAAGTTAAGCAAAACTTAAATCTGCGTAGCTCTATTTCCTGGAATAACTCGGATAGAGCCGTTCTCGGTGCAGGTATTGCTTACGGTTGGTAATCTTTAACCAATAACTATCTTTATTCTTCTCGCCATATTTATTAGCATCAATGTAAATTGATGCTAATTTTTATTTAACGATTAATCATCAATATCCCTATTCAATTTTCCAAAATTGAATTTAATTCACCGTTCTCACTTTTAACTCATACATTATGTCTTTTCTCTGTGCTGATTATCCATCATTTAATTGCAACAATTAAAATCCCTCTATACAATGCTCTGCTTTCTCAAATTCTTATTTATAAAGTCATCATTGTGAAACTACTTTTTTCTCTGTCATTAACGACTGCTATTCTTTCTGGGTTATGGGCATGGGTTGCTGATGTATTTGGCTTGATTAGTTGGGCTGGATTTTTAGGATGTACCGCTTATTTTGCCTATCCGAAAGATGGTGTGAAGGGTTTGCTGGTGACAGCATTAACAGCGCTAAGTGGTGTTGTTTGGGGATTAGTTATTATTCATAGCGATAAACTCACCCATGATCTGCCTAATTTTGCAGGCTACTTTGTGACCACAGTTATCGCTTTTGTCATGTGTTTTCAAGCCCAAAAATCGTGGCTTGCCTATATTCCAGGAACCTTTATTGGTGCCTGCGCAACCTTTGCAGCACAAGGAAATTGGCAATTGACTATCCCGTCACTTATTGTCGGCGTTTTATTTGGCTACGCCATGAAGCAAAGTGGTCTCTGGCTAGTCAAAAAACTGGATAGAACTTCCTGATGTATAACGTAAACCTATTTTTAATCAGAAATATCTAAGCGACTTATAAAAATGAGGGTAATAATTACCCTCTTACTATCAAAACAATTTACATTTTATTTATAGGATATTGATGCTGCACTGATTTTATTTGATGAACAGCTGGTTATTTTAATATTTGAATTTGATAAATATGCAGTATTCATCAGCTGGAACATTGCTCTACCATACTCGTTCCCAACCGATTCCAATATAGATATTTCCTTTGTATCCGCATCTCCATCACGTAGAGTTATTGTAAAAAAAGCCCTTTTATTAAATACATCTTGCTCACCTAATGTAATAGTAGAAATTCTTTTTTCTTTGTTGAGGTAGGCATTACAATTATCTGAAAATGCCTTATTTATAATATTCTGATTTGCCATTGAAAAACTTGAAGACAACACACAGACTAATAAAATTATTTTTTTCTTCATGATATAAATCCTATTTTGTGAAGTTATTTTTTAAATGATTTACACACCCTGATGAATAAGAAAAAATAGTATGAACTGATAAATCTGGAAGAATAGCCATATACACAAAACCATCATCATCGAAATTTAAATTACAAAGAAAATAGTCATTAGTTTTATATTTGTACCCAGATGCTGTTTCTATTTCAACAGTCCAGTAATCAAAATGAGATAAAAAACCGGTCTCATATGGAAATGAATGTCCTAATTTAGTTGTGCTCATATTTTTTAGGTTACTGTAATCAGCAGTAATATTAAGCATACTATGAGGATAGTCTGTAGAGTGCGTGACACTAACAGATTTTAGCTCCTGCAAAGAGCAGTTCATCACATAGAAATAACCAGTATGGTTAGTTGCAAGTGATTTTTCTATTACGTTATCCATTTGCCTCCAATTTTTATTAAAAAATTAATTATGGCAACCACCTGAATTTGAGAACTTTATAAACAACCTAAAATCTTTTGCTATATTAATAATCACAATGCCATTATCCCAATGTCGTATATTACAGGCTTGTTTTCTATAAGATATAGTTTTTCCTGTTGACATTTTGAAATCAACATCCCAATAATCCGTATGACTCCATGCCATTACCGTGTATGTAAATTCACATCCAAACTCAGCCATTTCCAAATGCTCTAGCTTATCAATTCGTTGTGTCGATTTATTACCTTTCAATCCTGAATAATAACTAACAACAATAGAATTAATAGTTTCACCGCTACTATTTAATATAAAGAACGCACCTTTTTTAATAACACTTTCGTACTCCTTTTTATTGATAATATTATCTCGCCCGTGATTTTCACTAATATCATTATCATTCATAACATACCCATTATTATTGAACTCATAAAATAAACACTAGTTTAGTGTATTACCCATTCACCCTACATGAGTAAGAAATAGTTATATTAAAAATGACAAAAAGAAATAATAATAGATTAACTTATTTATTGATGCTTACTTCGCAATTTAAAAACAAATAAAAAACGCAGGCATTGCCTGCGTTTCGTATCAATACATAAATATTAAAGAATGATAATCACACTGGCATTGACAT
>NZ_WLUG01000019.1:0-6890 GCF_009706505.1 Providencia sp. wls1922
ATTTATTTATAAAGGAATTAATTTTAGGATAAAGATTAATTTTACACTTTTTTTCTTTCTCCTCTTGCAAAAGAAAAAAGTTCCCGTTAATATCCGCCGCGTTTTCATTCATTCAATCAATTCACTGCAAGGAGGTTCATCATGACAACAACTAATCAAACTCTTTGCGGGCAACCACAGAAATAGTCTTAAACGTTAAAAATAACCTTAGGCGTTATAAATCGTTTTAAACGTTAGTTCAGCTATCTTCTCAAAACTTGCCTGCTAATCACCTTATTTTTCACATTAAAATGAGTTAATAGCTTATGGGCAATACCCTTCATTCTGTCGGTGAACACGTTAGTTATATCGCGACAGAATCTACATGGATTGAAAGTAAAGCAATCCAGCAATTACAAACAACCGCTAATTTACCCGACATGGTTTCTGTGGTCGGCATGCCTGACTTACACCCAGGACGTGGCTACCCAATTGGTGCAGCATTTTTCTCAGCTAAACGCTTCTATCCGGCGTTGGTTGGCAATGATATTGGCTGTGGCATGAGCCTGTTTCAAACTGATATTAAGCGCGCCAAAGTTAACTTGGATAAGCTGGAAAAACAGCTGTCTGAAATGACGGGTCATGCGCCATTAGAGTGGCTAAATGAACACGTTCCTGAGTCGATGAAATCCCATGATTTTATGACTTCGCTCAGTTCTATTGGTGGCGGTAACCATTTCGCGGAGTTTCAATCCGTCGATAAAATCATAAACCAAGAATTGTTTGAGCAAAGCGGTCTTGATAAACAAAAATTGTTATTACTCGTGCACAGTGGATCGCGTGGTTTGGGGCAATCTATTCTACGCCAGCATGTTGAGCAACATAGCCATAATGGGCTGGATGAACAATCCGATGATGCCAAGACTTACCTCAAAGCACACCAAGACGCGCTACAGTTTGCACAGATCAACCGCCAATTGATTGGGCTGCGCATGATGCAGCAAGTTAAAGCTTCGGGGGAGCAGCGTTTCGACCTCAATCATAATCTTGTTGAGCCAAGCTGTATTGATGGCATTGACGGTTGGCTACATCGCAAAGGTGCGACTCCATCCGATAGAGGTTTCGTGGTGATCCCCGGCTCTCGCGGTGACTACAGCTATTTAGTGGCGCCAGTTGCCAGTGATTTGAGCTTAAATTCCCTCGCTCATGGCGCTGGACGCAAGTGGATGAGAACGGAATGCAAAGGTCGTTTATCACATAAATATACGCCATTACAGCTATCCCGAACCACTTTAGGCAGCCGAGTTATTTGTGCAAACAAACAATTGATTTATGAAGAAGCACCGCAGTCCTATAAATCCATTGATACCGTTATCGAAAGCATGGTTGAGGTCGGCATTATTCAGGTTATTGCCCGCTTAGCGCCCGTGATCACCTATAAAACGAGCGGAGATTGTTAATGACATTATTACAGTTTTCCTCAGCTCAAGGACCCGATGAGTGCTGTATCGCCGTGGAAAAAGCGTTTTCTTGTTTTTTAAAAGAAGCCGCTTTGTTAGATGTTCAAGTTGATATGTTGGAGTCTTTTCCATCCAAGCAGGGACTAAAGTCAGTGTTAGTCTCCTTAGAGGGGAAACAGAGCGAACAGCTGGTCAACGCGTGGAGTGGAACCGTTCAATGGCAATGCCAAAGCCCTCTGCGACCACGCCATAAACGCAAAAACTGGTTTATTAGCATAATCACATTTGCGCCTATTCAGCCCCTAGAGGAGAGTGAAATCGAATATGAATTCACAAAATCTCAAGGTGCCGGAGGTCAGCATGTGAATAAAACCTGTTCCGCGGTACGAGCCAAGCATGTCGCAACGGGGATCAGTGTGAAAGTCCAATCGGAGCGCAGCCAGCATGCAAATAAGAAACTGGCGAAAGAGCTAATCCATTGGAAGCTCAGTGAGTTTCAATCTCAGCAACTGAATTCCTTAGATAAGCAGCGCCATCTTTCTCATTATCAAATTGAGCGGGGCAATGCGTCATTAATGTTTGCTGGAAAAGAGTTTAAACGAGTTAATTAAGTTATGGGGAGCCACCGTAAGTCGGTGGCTTCCCAATTTACTTCCTAGTAGCAATATTGAGTACCAAGATAAATTTCACAGCCACCATAAATGGTGCTTGGCTCAAATGCATTCAACAGATTGTTATTAACTGGGCTACCGTCTTTTGAACTTAATATAGCCATTTGCTCAATCATCACCGATTCAATTTCATCGCCACCAAAACAGATCGAAATTTGCGGCTCATTCATTCTTGTTAATGTCTCATTTGCAACCTCACTGAGTTGAAGATATTGACCATTTAAATTATAAAATTTCTTGTCCATTCCTAAGTTATTATTATAAAGCGACAATACTGCGTGCTGAATAAGTGGGGTTGACGATAAATCCACCTTAGGAAAAGCAGCCGGTTTCTGAGGCAGTGAATCTATAATGGATTGCAATTTATTAATAAAATCCACGGCATCATCTAAATTATCACCGTATTCTAAACTATCCATATAGTTATCAATTTTTATTATTGCAGCCTCATAGCTAGAATATCTTTTTTGGTTAATGCGAATATCTCTTTGCGCTTGTGAAATATATCTATCTGTAGGTTTTCTATCTCTCGTCAAAATTTCACCATATCTATCAGTCAGCCTTTCCAATTCACTCAGATACTTTTTATGGTTTTCTTCGTATTTTTTAAAATATTGTTTGTATTCTTCGAAGTCTAATTTAAATTTGGCAAATTCATTTTTTAACTTAATCATATAATTCATCCTTTATTTATATTTAAATTAACAAATATTTATTATCTTTATGCCGCTCAAGATAATAAATTTAAAATAAAGGGAATAATTAAAAAAAACAAACTCATAGTTTATATACAACTTTTAGTTTTATTATTAAGGTGATTAGTTTACAGCCCGCCCCTTTGCAGAGGCGGCATAGACGAGAAAGGGTTACAGTATTTTTTCGGTCAGAAACCAACCGGCAATACTTTCACGCTTTTTTTGGGTAGGCAGAACTTCATGGGGAAAATCTTCAGACATAAAAAATACCATGCGGCCTGCTAGCGGCTCCAAGGTAAATAGCTCGTTATCTTGCATGTCATACATCACAATTTCACCACCATCACCCTGCTGCCATGATTCATTCATATATAGCACAGTGGTGATTTTACGGCGTCCTTGCCCACGGAAGTTATCCACATGCTTTTTATAGAATCCACCATTAGGATAACGACAGAAATGGGTTTCAAAATCCCGCAATCCAAGAAATAACTGACAGTTAAGTTCCTGACGCAAGTTTTCCATTTTATCTAGATAATGTACGACTGGCGCCCCCATTTCAGGTTCAAGCCACACCGTTTGGTCGCCACGGATGGTTTTGTTGTCTTGTAATGTATTTTGATAGCCAATACGCGCGTCTTGTAGCGTATCGGGGATACAACTTTTAATAGCCTGAATTTCTGACAGATTCAGAAAATCGTTCCACACATACCAACCTTGTGTGGAAAGTGAATCAATAAGTTGATTGATAGACATGATGAATCTAAGAGTGGTTATTAGGTGAGATTTTATACTTGATTATCGGAAAAAATTAAAATAAAAAACGTAAATCTTAATGATTCAATCGATGAATCAAAGAAAAAACTAAAAATATCCTTATTTTTCAAATAAAACTCTATTTCCATTCCCCCAAAATTACCGCGCTATAACAAAAATGGTGCTTAACTGCCATTAAGCACCAAATAATCTCGATGGCTAAGCTTACATTCCTATATTATCAATACCCTTTACGATGTGGTTCACTGGGGTTTGTGGCATACCTTGCTGATATTCACCCATAACGCTCATTTCATTACTTGAAAACGCTGACATTTGATCTCTTATACGGCTTTCACGAGAAGATAAAATATATACTTTCCCGTCATGCATAGAATAATTTTCATTTCCAAGTGCATTGTTGTAATCGTACATCCTAGCAAAAGAAAGGCTTCTTACCTCCTGAATAGCATAATTAGTTTGTCGTATATGGTTGTCAATCCTAATAGTTAACGCCTTTTCATCATTAAATGACTGTTTCTTTATATTAAATCCAATTTCAGAGGGTAAATATTTATTTTTAAATTTAATAGAATTACTCTCTAGCATTTCAATCTGAATCTTATTATTCTCTTTTTCTAATATTTTAAATCGCTGATTAAATTCTTTTTTACTATTAAACTCCAATACTAAATTTTCAGAAATATATTTTTTATCATCATTATGATATTCTTTCATTTGAACTAAGAACATTTCATAACGATGAATAGTCACCATTAATTCATTATATTGAGATAAACGTTCCGCTCCACCTTCCCTCTCGACTATCTCATAAAAATCAGATGCATCTTTTTTTAATCTATCTATTTGCCTTTCTACATAACCAATTTTCCTCTCTATTTCCTTATACTTTTTATCATTAATATCAAAATCAACATAAACAGTTCTATAAACCATACAATCATCCTTAATTTAACAAATCAAATAACTCAGAGATTATGATGATAAATAGAACCGAAACTAATTAATAATTTATTATTTATATAGATAAAGAGAATGGAAGCTTAAATCTAATAATATTTCCATTCTCTATAATTGACTATAAATTCTCTAACCGCGCGTAAGACGCCACTAGCCATTTAATCCCTTGCCCTTGAAAAGCAATTTGCAAGCGGCAATGTTCACCACTACCTTCGAGATTAATAATGGTGCCTTCGCCGAATTTAGGGTGCATCACTCTCTGCCCTAACGCATAGCCAGAATCATTTTGGCTAATCGGTGTGCCAAGACGTTGATGGCTGACAGGCCGTGAAACCGTGGCTCTTAATCGAACTTCTTCCACACACTCCGTCGGTAGCTCACCAATAAAGCGGGATGGGCGATGGTAAACTTCCTTGCCATATAGGCGGCGACTCTCGGCATAAGTGATTGTCAATTTCACCATAGCACGGGTGATACCCACATAGGCAAGACGGCGCTCCTCTTCTAAGCGCCCACTTTCATCCATCGACATTTGGCTTGGGAACATGCCTTCTTCCACGCCAACCATAAACACGACAGGGAATTCCAGCCCTTTCGCTGAGTGTAGCGTCATCAATTGCACTGCATCTTGGCTGGCATCCGCTTGACCGTCCCCAGACTCCAATGCCGCATGAGATAAAAATGCCTGCAATGGCATCAAATCTTGGTCTTCATCTTGATAGCTAAAATCGCGGGTTGCGTTAACTAACTCTTCCAAGTTTTCAATTCGCGCTTGGGCTTTTTCACCTTTTTCCTGCTCATACATCGCACGCAAACCAGAGTCATTAATCACGCGGTCAGCTTGCACATGCAGTGGCATCTCTTGGGTTTCTTTCGCTAATGCGTCGATTAACTCTAAGAAACGCTCGATGGAGCTTGCCGCTCTACCTCCCAAGACTTGCTCGCGAAGTAAGTACTCACAACTTTCCCATAATGTCAGTTGCTGATCCCGAGCAGTTTGGCGAACGGTATCCAGCGTTCGCTCACCAATGCCTCGTGTTGGAGTGTTGACCACACGCTCAAAAGAGGCATCGTCGTTACGGTTAGCAATTAATCGAAGGTAGGATAATGCGTCTTTGATCTCTTGGCGTTCAAAGAAGCGCTGACCGCCATAAATACGGTATGCCATCGCCCCTTGAATTAACGCTTCTTCCATCACACGGGATTGTGCGTTGCTACGGTAAAGAATGGCACAATCTTGTAGCGCTCCCCCGTTTTCATGCCACTGTTTAATGCGCCCAACCACATAGCGAGCTTCATCAAGCTCATTAAAGGCGCAATAAAGGGAAATCGGCTCACCATCACCGCCCTCCGTCCATAAATTCTTACCGAGACGGTCGCTGTTATTGGCGATAAGCGTATTTGCCGCTTTCAAAATATTATTGGTCGAACGGTAGTTTTGCTCGAGTCGGATAGTTTCTGCACCGGGAAAATCATTCAAGAAACGCTGAATATTTTCAACTTGAGCGCCACGCCAGCCATAGATTGACTGGTCATCATCGCCGACAATCATCACTTTGCCAGTCTCACCCGCTAACACACGGATCCACGCATATTGAATGCTGTTGGTATCTTGGAACTCATCCACCAAAATATTGGTAAAGCGCTCGCGATAATGCTGTAAAACATGGGGCTTATTCAGCCATAACTCATGTGCACGTAGCAGTAATTCGGCAAAATCCACCAGCCCTGCACGGTCACAAGCTTCTTGATAGGCTTGATACACTTTCAGCCATGTCGCTTCGACTGGATTACCATAGCTTTCAACATGCTGGGGACGCAGCCCTTCATCTTTTTTACCGTTGATGTACCACATTCCCTGACGAGGCGGCCACTGCTTCTCATCAAGATTCATGGCTTTAAGCAGACGACGAATCAAACGGTACTGGTCATCACTGTCTAGAATTTGGAAATCTTGCGGCAGATTCGCATCCAAGTAATGCTGGCGAAGTAAACGGTGTGCGAGACCGTGGAAAGTACCGATCCACATGCCGCCTTCACTAGTCCCCACCAACTGATTGATACGATGACGCATTTCTGCGGCAGCTTTGTTGGTAAACGTCACGGCCATAATCGAAAATGGGGAGGCATTCTCCACCGACATAAGCCATGCAATGCGATGAACCAACACACGGGTTTTACCGCTACCTGCACCTGCAAGTACCAGTAAATTAGTGCGCGGGGCTGCAACCGCTTCGCGCTGTTTGTCATTAAGACCTTCGAGCAGATATGAGACGTCCATAGTTACCATCAAAGCAAGACAGTGGCTACCACCACTGTGAGGTTACTGACAAAGAGGGAGAAAAGCG
>NZ_WLUG01000020.1:0-4621 GCF_009706505.1 Providencia sp. wls1922
GCAGCTTTGCGTGGGTCATCACCCTCAGCGCCGTCTGCAATAACTAAGTTATCAGATTGAGTTTGTTCCGCGACTTTTTGCGCTTGCTTAGCTCGAGCTTGGGCTTTACGCGCTTCTCTTGCTGCAATAACGGCACTATTATCCGGCAATTCGCCCGAAATAATTTTTATTGGTTCAGAGGTTGAGGCTTTCTTCGCTTTAACACGAGCCAGCGCCGCATTAACTGCATCTTTATCCGCAGTATCCACTTGAACAGCCGCTTTTTTATGGCGCTCTTCACGGGCAAGTTTTTCGCGTTCCATTCGCTGTTGTTTGGCTTCAAAGCGCAGTTTGGCTTCTGCGGAACGACGTTCCTCTTGGTCTATCTCGCGAATTTCAGCTTTTTCTTGGCGATAATATTGCACCAACGGAATATTACTTGGGCAAACATAAGCGCAAGCGCCACACTCAATGCAGTCGAACAGATTATGTTTTTGCGCTTTTTCGTGTTCGTTGCCTTTACTGAACCAATATAATTGCTGGGGCAGTAATCCCGCAGGGCAGGCATCAACACATAAACCGCAACGAATGCAGGCTTCTTCGACTGGCTTTTCACCCATTTCTTCTTGGGTAGGAACCAATAAACAGTTACAGATTTTCACCACTGGCACATTCAGATCCGGCAGCGTAAAGCCCATTAATGGGCCTCCCATAATCACCATTTGTTCACTTTCAGGTTCAAAACCAGATTGTTGAAGCAGATGCTTAACGGGAGTGCCTAAACGCGCCCAGAAGTTACCAGGCTGTTTAATCGCTTCGCCTGTCACTGTTACGACACGTTCAATCAGTGGTTGACCATCAATCACCGCGCGTTTAATGGCAACAGCGGTACCGACGTTCTGCATTAACACGCCAATTTGGGAAGAACGTGCGCCAGAAGGGACTTCCTTTCCGGTTAAGATTTTTGTGAGCTGTTTCGCGCCACCTGATGGGTATTTGGTTGGGATCACGCGTACAAAAATCTGTGAATCTATAGGCGTCAGCGCACGTTTTAATGCCTTGATAGCTTCGGGTTTATTATCTTCAATACCAATAAGTACTTGGTCTGGATTGAGTAAATGTTGTAAAACGCGGCAACCTTCAATGACTTCTTGGGCATGTTCTTGCATTAAGCGGTCATCTGCGGTGATGTATGGCTCGCACTCAGCAGCATTGATAATCAATGTTTTAATGGCATCTTTACCGCCCGCTAGCTTGGATGCTGTCGGGAAGCCTGCACCACCAAGACCGGCGATACCCGCTTGTTCAATCTTATTGAGTAAATCGGCACGTGAAAGTTGTTGGAAATTAGGCTCGGGCTGCAAAGGTGCCCAAGTATCTAAACCATCCGATTTAATTTTGACACACAGCTCTTTTAACCCTGAAGGGTGCGCAGTCACCATTGGCTCAATGGCAACAATGGTTCCTGATGTTGAGGCGTGGACAGGTACAGTACGACCGGAGCCTTTGGTAAGCGGCTGCCCTTTAAGGACGGTGTCACCAACCTTAACAATCAGTTCACCCTCAGGTCCTAAATGCTGTTGTAGCGGAATAATCAATTCGCCAGGGACGGAAGCCACTCGCATAGGCGTTTGGCTGGATTGCAGTTTCATCTCTGGCGGGTGAATGCCACCATCGAAGTCCCAAACATTATCTTTTTTCAACCACTTAAATAAATTAAGCATGGGAGCCCTCTTTAACTGAAGAAAGAGGTACATCCGTAATGTTTTTAACAGGAATGGTGTTTAAATCCCATTTCCAGTTAGCGGTTGTGGTTTTAACCGGTACCATTTCAATACAATCCGTAGGGCAAGGGGCTACACACAGGTCACAGCCTGTACACAAATCTTCAATCACGGTATGCATAGCGCGAGTGGCGCCCACAATGGCATCCACAGGGCAAGCTTGAATACATTTGGTGCAACCAATACAGTTTTCTTCATCGATGACCGCCACTTTACGAACGGGATTTTGTGCCTCTTCATCGCCATCAATCGGCTGAGGATCTACGTTCATTAACTCGGCTATTTTGAGCATCACTTGCTCGCCACCAGGGGCGCATTTGTTAATCATCTCACCGTTATTGGCGACGGCTTCTGCATAGGGGCGGCACCCCGGATAACTGCATTGACCACACTGGCTTTGCGGTAAAATCGCATCCAGTTTTTCAACAATAGGGTCTTCTTCAACTTTAAAACGTAATGAGGCATAACCTAAGATCAGACCAAAGATCAGCCCGAAAACGGCTAATATGCCAATCGCAATCCACAAAGACATCATTAGAATTTCACCAAACCACTAAAGCCCATAAATGCGAGGGACATTAACCCTGCCGTGATCAGGCCAATTGACGAACCTTTAAAAGGTGCTGGGACATTTGCGACAGCCAAACGCTCGCGAATAGCCGCGAAAAGTACCATCACAAAAGAGAATCCGACGGCGGCGCTAAAGCCATAGACCGCAGATTGCAAGAAATTATGGGATTGGTTGATATTTAATAAGGCCACCCCAAGAACCGCGCAGTTAGTGGTGATCAGCGGTAAAAAGATCCCCAATAAGCGGTATAACGTTGGGCTGGTTTTTCTCACAACCATTTCGGTAAATTGCACCACGACAGCAATCACAAGGATAAAGCTCAGTGTGCGCAGATAGACTAGATCCAGTGGGATTAAGATTAACGTATCGATTAGCCACGAAGAAATAGAGGCGAGAGTCATAACAAACGTTGTCGCAAACCCCATCCCAATGGCAGTTTCTAGTTTTTTTGATACACCCATAAATGGGCATAATCCCAAGAATTTAACGAGGACAAAGTTGTTGACTAACACTGTCCCAATAAAAAGTAGAAGATAGTCGGTCATGTCATAGCCTGAAGAGAGAAAAAAGCCCAAAAACTGACCGCAGTCAGTTTAACGGAGGCTATGATATCAAAGCTATTTTTGTGATGCTTATCGATCTTGTGTGAAAGTCATTTTCACGCGTTTAGAAACTTTCATATACGGGACGAAAAAAGCAGCTCCTAAGAGTGGCCACGCGAGGATTTGTAAGGCTGCCTGGTCATCAATCGGGGAAAAAGCGAAGGTTTTTAGCCCGATTAACATTAATGCTAATAACCAGATAGTAAAACGACGGGGAAAGTGGCGAGAACGTTTAAACATCAATTGCGCCATATGCACGCTAAACAGTGACATAGCGAGGCTAATAGCAAATGATAAATACCACTGAGGAGTAATGAAACTACTCCAGCTTTCAACGGTGGTCACTATCTCATAAAACTTAATGCAGTACATCACGGTCATGCTGCAAGCAGCAAATAATGTCAGCAGTAAATAGCTTGCAGGGACTAATAGCCAGCCAGTAATGCGGTCTGCGTTATAAACAGAAGTCATAAATAAGGGATCCCTTATCATTAAATAATACAGATAAATAATAATCCTATCATAGATTTATTTGCTAATTGATTCATTCTGATGGTACTTTTTTAAAATAGCAAAATATGCCACTAATGTGAGGTCAACATGTCCAAGCCAATTAAAGTTGGGATTGTCGGGTACGGTTATGCCAGCAAAACTTTCCATGCCCCATTTTTAGCCATGTTAGAGGAGTTTGAATTAACCACAATCTCCAGTAGCGATGCGAGCAAAGTTCATGCCGACCATCCTAATGTTAAGGTGGTGGGGACACCGGAAGAACTGTTCGCGGATGATGAAATTGAACTGGTGGTGATTCCAACCCCGAATGACACTCACTATCCATTAGCCTGTAAAGCGCTAGCGGCGGGTAAGCATGTGGTGGTCGATAAACCCTTTACGCTCGACGTTAAAGAAGCCGAAGATTTACAACAACGCGCTGAAAAAGCAGGTAAATTGTTGTCGGTTTATCATAATCGTCGCTGGGATTCAGGTTATCGCACCGTGAAAAAAATCCTACAAGATGGTTGTTTAGGTGAGATTAAATATTATGAATCTCATTTTGACCGTTTTCGTCCTGTGGTTAGACAACGCTGGCGTGAAGCCAATATTCCGGGAGCAGGTATTTGGTACGATTTAGGACCGCATGTTATTGACCAAGTCCTGCAATATTTTGGCAAACCAAAAGCGATTACAGTGGATCTTGGTATTATTCGACCAGGCGCGGAAGCGGTGGATTATTTCCATGCAATGCTGGATTACGCAGATAAAAAAGTGATTCTTCATTCAACGACGCTTGCCGCTGCGCCAATGCCAATCTATACCATTCACGGAATGAAGGGCAGTTACGTGAAATATGGTCTGGATACTCAAGAAGATGCGTTAAAAAGCGGCGCGATTCCGCAAGGAGAGCATTGGGGGGAAGATCCGAATCATGGAGTTGTGACCCTGTCACAAGGTGATGAAATGGTGACGAAGCCGTGGAACAATGAAAAAGGCAACTATGGCGGCTATTATGAAGCTATTCATGACGCTATCCGTCTCGGTAAGCCAAATCCAGTAACACCAAGTGAAGCCATCGATATTATGAAACTGATTGAAGCCGGTATCCAATCAGCAAAAGAAAAACGTACCATCGAAAATATTTTCTAAGGTTCAACGTTGAAGATAAAGCCAGTGTGAAACCTGGCTTT
>NZ_WLUG01000021.1:0-1879 GCF_009706505.1 Providencia sp. wls1922
CACTTCACCTAATGCCAGCGTGCCTTCTCCCGAAGTTACGGCACCATTTTGCCTAGTTCCTTCACCCGAGTTCTCTCAAGCGCCTGAGTATTCTCTACCTGACCACCTGTGTCGGTTTGGGGTACGATTAATGATAATCTAGAGCTTAGAGGCTTTTCCTGGAAGCGGGGTATGAGCTACTTCGCCACCGTAGTGACTCGTCATCAGACCTCAGCATATAGTGAACCGGATTTGCCTAATTCACCTGCCTACATCCTTAAACCGGGACAACCGTCGCCCGGCCAGCCTAACCTTCTCCGTCCCCCCATCGCAATTATCACCAGTACGGGAATATTAACCCGTTTCCCATCGACTACGCATTTCTGCCTCGCCTTAGGGGTCGACTCACCCTGCCCCGATTAACGTTGGACAGGAACCCTTGGTCTTCCGGCGTGCGGGTTTTTCACCCGCATTATCGTTACTTATGTCAGCATTCGCACTTCTGATACCTCCAGCATACCTCACAGTACACCTTCACAGGCTTACAGAACGCTCCCCTACCCAACAATATTTACATATCGCTGCCGCAGCTTCGGTGCATAGTTTAGCCCCGTTACATCTTCCGCGCAGGCCGACTCGACCAGTGAGCTATTACGCTTTCTTTAAATGATGGCTGCTTCTAAGCCAACATCCTGGCTGTCTGAGCCTTCCCACTTCGTTTCCCACTTAACTATGACTTTGGGACCTTAGCTGGCGGTCTGGGTTGTTTCCCTCTTCACGACGAACGTTAGCACCCGCCGTGTGTCTCCCGTGATAACATTCTTCGGTATTCGTAGTTTGCATCGAGTTGGTAAGTCGGGATGACCCCCTAGTCGAAACAGTGCTCTACCCCCGAAGATGAGTTCACGAGGCGCTACCTAAATAGCTTTCGGGGAGAACCAGCTATCTCCCGGTTTGATTGGCCTTTCACCCCCAGCCACAAGTCATCCGCTAATTTTTCAACATTAGTCGGTTCGGTCCTCCAGTTAGTGTTACCCAACCTTCAACCTGCCCATGGCTAGATCACCGGGTTTCGGGTCTATACCCTGCAACTCATTCGCCCAGTTAAGACTCGGTTTCCCTACGGCTCCCCTATACGGTTAACCTTGCTACAGAATATAAGTCGCTGACCCATTATACAAAAGGTACGCAGTCACACCATAAAGGTGCTCCCACTGCTTGTACGTACACGGTTTCAGGTTCTATTTCACTCCCCTCGCCGGGGTTCTTTTCGCCTTTCCCTCACGGTACTGGTTCACTATCGGTCAATCAGGAGTATTTAGCCTTGGAGGATGGTCCCCCCATATTCAGACAGGATAACACGTGTCCCGCCCTACTCGTCGAGTTCACAACACTAACACCTTCGGATACGGGGCTATCACCCTTTACTGCCGGCCTTTCCAGACCGTTCTCCTGATGCTAATGCTGATTAAGACTCTGGGCTGCTCCCCGTTCGCTCGCCGCTACTAGGGGAATCTCGGTTGATTTCTTTTCCTCGAGGTACTGAGATGTTTCAGTTCCCTCGGTTCGCTTCGTTTGACTATGTATTCATCAAACGATAGTGCAACGAATTGCACTGGGTTTCCCCATTCGGAAATCGTCGGTTATAACGGTTCATATCACCTTACCGACGCTTATCGCAGATTAGCACGTCCTTCATCGCCTCTGATTGCCTAGGCATCCACCGTGTACGCTTAGTCGCTTAACCTCACAACCCGAAGGTGTCTTTACCAACTGACCCGACGGTCAATTGAACACATTCACGTTGAGATTTTTGAGAGACTCTCACATTGTTTAAGCGATAAACAATGTGCGTTGTTTTCAATTTTCAGCTTGTTCCAGATTGTTAAAGAGCATAATT
>NZ_WLUG01000022.1:0-28640 GCF_009706505.1 Providencia sp. wls1922
ACGCAGTTGATTCAAAATCAACCGCCTTCGGGTGTGCCGGTTCGAGTCCGGCCTTCGGCACCATAAGAACATCAAGAGACGTCAACCGACGTCTTTTTTTGTATCTGAAATCCCAGTTTTACAAGGCTTTTCCCCACTTTTCAGTCTTCTCAAGTATACTAAGGTCAACCCACATCAAGTACCAGCTGTTGGTATATGTGTTGGTATCTCTCGATTCGATAATAGTTTGTACCAACAGAAGGAGATAAATCATGGCTCTTACTGATGCTAAAGTCAGGGCTGCCAAGCCTTTGGATAAATCGTATAAATTGACCGATGGTGATGGTATGCACTTGATGGTACATACCAACGGCTCAAAATATTGGCGTTTACAGTATCGCTTTGGCGGTAAGCAAAAAATGTTAGCGCTGGGTGTTTATCCTGATATTTCACTCGCAGAAGCTAGAGAGAAAAGAGATGCCGCCAGAAAGTTAATTGCTAATGGTTTTGATCCCAGTGAAAAGCGTAAGGAAGTTAAAGAAGAGCAACAAAAAGAATTTAATACCTTCGAAAAGGTTGCTCGTGATTGGCACGCGACCAATAAGAAATGGTCAGAGGGTCATAGTAACCGAGTCCTCAAAAGCCTTGAGGACAATATCTTTGCAACTCTTGGTAAACGCAATATTGTCGAACTGAAAACTCGCGATCTCCTCGAACCGATTAAAGCCGTAGAGGTGTCTGGACGTCTTGAGGTGGCGGCTCGTTTACAACAACGTGTGACGGCGATAATGCGTTACGCAGTACAAAGCGGTTTAATCGACTATAACCCAGCTCAAGATATGGCAGGTGCAGTTGCCACTGGTAAACGAGTCCATAGAGCCGCTTTAGAGCTCAAACGTCTACCCGAGTTATTACAACGTATCGATGATTATAAGGGAAGACCTTTAACTAAACTTGCAGTCAAACTCACCTTGTTAGTTTTTATTCGTTCCAGTGAATTGCGTTTCGCCCGTTGGGATGAAATCGATTTTGACAATGCCATGTGGACGATCCCTGCTGAACGAGAAGCGATAGAAGGGGTTAAATACTCTCATCGTGGATCAAAAATGCGTACTACTCATTTAGTCCCTTTAAGCCGACAAGCCATTGAGATCTTAAAACAGATCTACCAATTCAGCGGTAACAATGAACTGATCTTTATCGGTGATCATAATCCAAGAAAGCCAATGAGTGAAAACACGGTTAACAACGCATTACGTGTGATGGGTTATGATACTAAGACAGAAGTGTGTGGTCATGGTTTCAGAACGATGGCATGTAGTTCGTTGATTGAGTCAGGGCTGTGGTCGAAAGATGCAGTAGAAAGGCAAATGAGCCACCAAGAGCGTAACTCAGTGAGGGCTGCTTATATTCATAAGGCAGAACATATTGATGAACGCCGATTAATGGTGCAATGGTGGGCGGATTATTTGGATGCTAATCTGGAACAAACTATTTCGCCTTTCGATTTTGCCAAGTTTAATAATCCAATGAATCACTAAGACTTTAACCATGTCATATAGGAGATCCATTTGCAATACGAGGAGTCGAATAATACGGTAGTATGCCGACTACATCGATTCTTTGGAAAGTCAAAATAAAGTGATTTCGAAATAGCTTATGCCTAAAAACGTAATCATAATTACAATTTTATTGTAATGCATTTTAGTTTGTAGCCCATACCCCACCAAAAGCGAGAGCCTCTGTCCATCATAAACTGACTCCAGGTTATTGGACAGGGGCTTTTTTCGTTTTAACCCGCGCAAAAAAATCATGATAGAAAGCATAACATGTTATCGGGACTGTAACAAGGCAACTCATTATCCTGCTCCAAAGCGTCATTAATCAGTTTTTAAAGTGAGTTGCCTGTTTTTTTCAGCTGATGGGGATTTTATATCAACATCGTATTCTTAAAGGGAAATAGATCTCTTTATCAAAATATCTTCATTTATTAAAATGTAACACATCAATAATAGGACATGAATATGCACATAGCTGCAATGGCTTCCCCATACCTAAAATCGGGGATGATTTCTGTTTTTATAACGAATTTAGGAAAATATAACGAAGGAGAGCTGGTTGGTGAGTGGCTTGAGCTTCCGGCAACCTCAAAAGAGATCGAACACTGTTTAATGCGGATTGGTATTGATGGTATTCAGTATGAAGAGTATTTCTTGACCGACTATGAATCCTCAATTGATGGTCTTTCATCCTACATTTCAGAATATAGCCTTTTAGATGAGTTGAACGAATTAGCTACGCAATTAGCCATGTTATCGCCTGATGAAATTGACCTTTATCAGGTGGCAATTGAAATCGGTTCTTCAGCGAGTTCAATTCATGATTTAATTCATTTAGCGGATAACTTGGATTCTTTCCAGCAATTAGCGGGGGTCAATAATGAATATGACTTAGGTTATTACTGGATAGAAGAAAGTGGTTGTTATGATTTAGCACAACTTGGTCATTTATCCCATTACTTTGACTATGAACGCTATGGACGTGATGTTTGTCTTGAACAAGGGGGTATTTTTCGCAGTGGAGGATATGTTTATCATACGAGTGGATAGATAAGGCAACAGAATAAGGGTAAAGCCGCTTTCCTCCCTTAGAGGGAATAATAAATGATGCATTGGTATCCCAATGACATCCATAGGCTAAAACGCAAATAAAACTAAACTCTATTTCAAGCCTTCTTTACGGATATTCGTAAAGAAGGCTATTATGGTATTATTTTTTATTTAATTCAACCTATTAACTAGGCACTAATTTTACTATGGTGACAATTACACAATTAGAAACAGAATAACAACACATAGTATTTATATCTAAATACAAATGAAATTATTTACCTGTAATTGAACTCTGTGATGCAATCAAAGCAACGCCACAGGGAGTTTTCATTCCCGCTAGAGCAAGACTTTTTCCATTGTATTTGATTGTGGTAGAGCCCTCTACAATCGCGTAGACGCCTTTACATTTTGGGCAAGACACTTGATCGCCAGCAACCGAGCGCTAGCTTTTAAAACAAAAAGCTCTTTGAGCTGTAACGATAGTTTAAGTTAACGTTTTATCTTCATTAATATTCTTTGTTTTATCTTCAAAGTGTTGCTTAAAAATTAAAACCTCACTCATTTTTACCTTACCATGCCTATTTCTTTTAGGTAAAGGTAATCCTTCTAATTCACACGTTGTTCTATATAACATGGCTAAATATTCTGCCTTAACACCAATATATAGAGCAAAAGAATCTATATCAATATTCATATCTTAACCTAAGTCAAATAAATCTATTTATAGCCGTTGGGGTTTTGCGATTGCCAACGCCAGCTATCGTTCACCATATCTTGCACGGAGTACTGAGCTTTCCAGCCTAAATCAGTAAAGGCTTTATTAGGGCTAGACCAGCATTCAGCAATATCACCGGGGCGGCGAGCAACTATTTTGTATTGGATCTGCTTGCTTGATGCTTTTTCGAAAGCAGCGATCATTTCTAATACGCTAGTGCCTTTACCGGTGCCTAAATTATAAATATGGAGCCCTGCTTTTTGACTAACACCATTCAAGGCAGCAATGTGCCCACTCGCTAAATCCATAACATGAATATAATCACGAACACCTGTACCATCTGGTGTTGGGTAGTCAGAGCCAAATACCATCACTTCTTTATGACGACCAACAGCAACTTGAGCAATATAAGGAGTCAAATTATTTGGAATACCTTGAGGGTCTTCCCCCATTAAACCTGAAGTATGAGCTCCGACAGGGTTAAAATAACGTAATAAAGTCAGTGACCATTCATCATGCGCAATATGTAAGTCGGTAAGAATGCGTTCAACCATATATTTGCTGGTACCATATGGATTGGTTGTACCACCTACTTTCGATTTTTCAGTTAACGGTACTTCTTCAGGATCACCATACACCGTCGCCGAAGAACTAAAAATGAGGCTTTTTACACCCGCTTTTTGCATTGATGTGATTAAAACCAAAGTTCCATTAACATTATTGTCATAGTACTCAATCGGTTTTTGAACTGACTCACCCACTGCTTTTAGTCCTGCAAAGTGAATCACCGATGCAATTTTATGTTCAGCAAAAATGGTATCTAAAATTTTACTATCACGTACATCACCGACGTAGAAAATAAGTTTGGTGCCAGTTATGGTTTCAATGCGATTTAGCACTTCAGGATTAGCATTACAGAGATTATCTAAAATAATTGGCTGCATGCCCTGTTCAATCATTTGTACACAGGTATGGCTGCCAATGTAGCCAAGACCACCAGTGACTAATACTTTTGCGTTTTTCATTGTACTTTCCTAGTACTCATAAACATAATTATAATCGTCTGACTTGGCATCGATACCATTTAAGATCACACCCGTAATTTCGATATCGTTTTGCTTAAAGCGTTTGAGCGATAGCTCAATATCTTTCACCGTGTTCACACCATAATAGGCGATAAGCAATGAGGTCCCAACGTACTTACCAATAATAGCTGAGTCGGTGATTGCCAGTATTGGCGCAGTATCAATCACGACGATATCGTATTGACCTTTCACCGTATCAAGTAAACGTTTAAAGCTTTCGCCCATCAGCAATTCAGAAGAGTGGGTGACATTCTTACCGCGACAAATTACGTCGAGGTTTTCAATCACACTGTTATGAATATTTGGCTGGCTAGTATCTGATTGTGAGAGATAATCGGATAGACCTAATTTATTGCTTAATCCAAAGGCTTTATGGATACGGCCTTTACGTAAGTCAGTATCGATTAACAATACTTTTTTGCCTGCATTTGTCACTGTCCACTCCCCATTAATTGAGACACGTTAAATTAGAGTTTTCTAACTGTTTTCGATATGTCTCCGGTGGGAGATTATTTAAACTTTCATGAGTGCGATTCAAGTGATAATCTTGCTGCCAAAACCACACCATTTCACGAACTTGACTCAATGATTCAAATAAATAGGCATTTAAAAATTCACGGCGAAATGAGCCATTAAATCGTTCGATAAAACCATTTTGTTGTGGTTTACCGGGTTGAATGTGGCATAGCTCAATTCGATTATTTTCACAATAATTCAATAGATTAACTGAAATAAGTTCAGGCCCGTTATCCACTCGAATTTGTTTGGGCAATCCTCTATCTATTTTCAAACGTTCCAGTACTCTAATGACTCGTTCAGCGGGCAATGACGTATCAACTTCAATTGCCAGACACTCACGTGTTCCTTCATCAGTAATATTCAAGGTTCTGAATCGCTTGCCCCAATATAGACTGTCATGCATAAAATCTAAAGCCCATTGAATATTCGGTACTTTCTCGACTATTAATGGCCTTTTCTTGCGAACGGGTAGAACTTTTTTAACTCGGCGTTTTAGATTTAATCCTAATCGACAATAAACACGATAAACTCGCTTATGGTTAAAGGGATAACCTTGAAATCGCAGTCGAAAATAGCACTTCCAAAATCCTGATTGTGGCGATTTTGCTAAAACTGATTGGATAGCATCAATTACTACACGATCTTTTTTACGCCAATCAACAGGTTGACGATAAAATGTTGCGCGAGATAATGATGTCAGTTGACACGCTTTCATGACTGATAAACCCGCACTCTTTAATGATTGAGCACAGGACTTCTTCTCAGCCACTACCAACCCTTTTTTGCAAAAAGCTCCTTCATCGCATGATTTTCAAGGCTGACTTCCGCAAACATTTTTTTGAGCTTTGCATTTTCTTCTTCAAGCTCTTTTAATCGTTTAACATCATTGGCTTCCATACCACCATACTTTGATTTCCAATTATAATAAGTGGCATTGCTAATCCCATTTTGACGGCAAATATCGTCCACTTTCATACCAGAATCAGCCAGCTTTAAGATATTAACGATTTGAGTTTCAGTAAAACGGACTTTTTTCATCATGACCTCTGCAAATTTTAGGGCAGAAAATCTAATTATAGCTGTCTTATTTTAGGGGAAGTGGACAACACCAGGGGTAACGGTACAGCCGGTTAATGCTGTAAGCATTAGTGCAGCAATAGAAAGGCGTTTCATAGACACTCGCGATCCCTTTAGCAAGATGATGATAAAAGAAAATATTTTAATTTATTTGAATTCATATTGAACAGTATTAGCAATACCTTTTTCAAGTGTTACTGGTGCCTTGAAAGAGGTATCTGCAATATAATTTGATTTAAACTGCGTTCTAGCACAAAATTTTTTCACCCTGATGCTGCTTACCGGAAATTCTTTACCAGTAATTTTAGATAAAATATCAAAACAATATCCACCCATGATCCCAATAGGATAAGGAATACGAATATTTGATTTAGGTTTATCTAATGCGTTACAGATAACGGTAGTGAGCTCATTCATGGTGAAGTCAGGTTTATCAATATAATTGAATACGTGCTTACCTTCAGTGAAGGTAGTTGCAAAATGGATAAATGCAGCAACATTTTCAACATACGCCATCGATTTTTGGTTGTTACCACTACCAATCATCAAAAAACGACCTGAGGCAATTTGGCGGAATAAGTTATAGACATTACCTCGGTTATTTTCGCCAAAAACCACCGTTGGTCGTATCGTGACAAGAGTGTGATTCGCTGATTTAGCCTGCCAAGCATCATACACATATTCGGCTTCTAACTTTGATTTACCATAATCATTAAACGGATGATACTCACCATCTTCGCCAGTTTCTTTTTCGACAAAGCCATAAACAGCTACGGAAGAGGTAAATACTATATGTTTAATATCAAGTTGTTCAGCGACGTCACAAACATTTTTAGCTCCATCAACGTTTACTTCATAATAAAGGCTAATAGGGTGAACATTATCTTTATGTTGAGCAGATAAATTGATAATGACGTCAGTCCCTTTTAGTGGTTCGATAAGCGTTTCTGGTTTAGTGACATCACCAAATTCCCATTTTTCAGGATGAGCTTCACTTTTTTGGATATCAACAATTTTAAAGTCGATATTTTGAGATTTTAATTGATTGGAGAGACGGGTTCCAATAAAACCAGATCCACCGATGATTGTTAGCATAATTTACCCTAAAATATTATTTTCTGATAACGCCTTTAATGGCATAACCAATAAAGTACTTTGTTGATTTAATTATATTGAAATTCAATTCTTGACGATAAAACTTCCATTGATACTTTGCTGCATCAAGTTTATTTTGAGTCATACCTGAATCAGTTCTATAGTCCGCAAGTACTTGAGGGCAGCAGTACGCTGTATGGCCCTGTGATAGTATTTTTAGCCATAATCCCATATCCTGCCTTTTTCGAATGAGAGGCATAAACTGTTTGCCTACTATTTTCGTATCATAAATAGCAGTTAGGCATCCAATCACATTGCAGTAGAGTAATTCATTATATGTAACGGTATTTGGTGGGATAACAAGTTTACCTTTTCCCTCTTGAGTGAATTTTTGGTATTGAGTATAAGAAAGAGGGTAGCTACCAGAAAGCATATATTCTAATTGTATTTCCAACTTATTTGGTCGCCATAAATCATCGCTATCGAGAAAAGCAATAAACCGCCCACAAGCAGCTTCTATGCCTGTGTTTCTAGCTACGCCAGCCCCACCATTCTGGGTTAATTGAATTAATTTTATTCTGTCATCATTAAATGATTTTATAATATCAATAGATCGATCTGTAGATAAATCATCAACAATAATCAGTTCGAAGTTCTTATAGGTTTGATTTATTACAGAATTAATAGATTCTTTAATATATTGCTCTGCATTATAACAGGGCATAATAATAGAAACTAATTCTTGAGTAGAGGCATCAGACATGGGTTTATTACCAAATTAATCGTTACCAAATAGATCACGTGTATACACTTTCTCTGCGACATCTTCGAGTTCAGGTACCATCCGGTTGGCTAAAATAATATCACTATCGGCTTTGAATGCTTCAAGATCACGATACACTTTAGAGCGGAAGAATTCGTCTTCTTTAAGCACCGGTTCATACACAATCACTTCAATGCCTTTGGCTTTGATGCGTTTCATCACACCTTGTACCGCCGAGGCGCGGAAGTTATCCGAGCCCGCTTTCATCACTAAACGATATACCCCGACTTTGCGTGGCGCTTTGGCAATAATCGCATCGGAGATAAAATCTTTACGGGTACGGTTTGATTCCACAATTGCATTAATGAGGTTATTCGGTACATCGTCATAGTTAGCCAGTAACTGCTTGGTGTCTTTCGGCAAGCAATAACCGCCGTAACCAAAAGATGGATTGTTATAATGGCTGCCAATACGTGGGTCTAAAGACACCCCTTCGATGATTTGACGTGCGTTCAAGCCACGGCTTTCGGCGTAAGTATCTAGCTCATTAAAATACGCGACACGCATTGCTAAGTAAGTATTGGCGAATAATTTAATGGCTTCCGCTTCAGTGCCATCGGTAAACAGCACGGGGACATCTTTTTTGATAGCGCCTTCAAGCAGCAAATCCGCAAAGATTTCCGCTCGCTCAGAGCATTCACCCACCACAATGCGTGATGGGTACAAGTTATCCCACAGCGCGCGGCCTTCACGTAAAAATTCAGGGGAGAAAATCACATTGGTGTAGCCAAACTCTTCACGCAGGCGCTCAGTAAAGCCAACAGGGATGGTGGATTTAACAATAATGGTGGCTGTAGGGTTGATTTTCTGCGCATCATGAATGACCGATTCAACTGACTGAGTATTGAAGTAGTTGCTTTTCGGGTTATAGTCAGTTGGTGTGGCAACAATCACATACTGTGCGCCCGTATAGGCTTCAATAATATCTTGCGTCGCACGGAAATTGAGTGTTTTTTCACGCAGAAACTGTTCAATTTCGGTATCGATAATCGGCGATTGCTTATTGTTCAGCATCGCCACTTTTGTAGGAACGATGTCCACTGCCACCACTTCATGGTTTTGTGACAATAACATGGCATTAGACAGCCCCACATAACCTGTACCCACAATTGCTAGCTTCATAAATTCACTTATATTTAGAAAGATTAATGTTATAATATTTTAATAAACTAGTGAGCTGACGGTCATTTTCAGATTGACTATTCCCATTAACAGTATTTATATAACGCAATGAAAATTCTTGAGTTCCCAAGACTGGAGGAAAATGTACGGATGTATTCCCTACCAATCGGCATTTTCTTCCATTTAATAACGTCATTATTTTATACCATAAGTCATCTGCCGTAGGACTTAGTTTTATGAATAAGCTTTTATTTGTAACATCAGAATAAAAGCAGTTTGCAGGATAAAAGATGCCACTAACGCCAGTTGGAAGCATTAAATACGGATTACTAAAACTTGTTGACAGTTTAAAGCTTGAGTATAAATCCACTTGGTTAAGTTTTAAAGAAATATCCCTAGCTCTATAGCAAATAATATCTAACTTATTTTTTAAGTGGCATTGATATAAATTATCTAACCAACCGGGTGGATAATATATATCGTCGTCTGATGTTATAATATTTTTATTTTTAAACATAGTTAAACTGTAGTGTATTTTCTTATAGGATTTAATATTTTCATCAACAAAATAAATTTCGACGCCCTTATCTTGGAGTTTATTTAAAGACTTAGGTAGCTTTACATCAAAGAATTCTTCTTTAGATAAGAATAAACAAATTGAAAAAGAAATATTTGTTTTTTGGTGCACTAAAGATTCCAAGGTTAGATATACTTTGTCAATTCTATCTTTAAATGTTGTTAGAGATATAATTACATCTGAACTATGAGAAGGAACACATTTTTTATTCTTAGACTTGTTAATATAATGAAAATAATTATATTTCAAGTAATAAAAAAAAGAAAAAAACAAAAGATTTAATTTAACTAGCATTATATACTCCATTAACCAATTCAATCCATAATCTTTTGATAACCTCAGGATTATGACGTTCATATAATTCTAATGAATTATTTGAGTAATATTCATAATTGTTATATATTTTTGAAACTGCATTTAAAAACTCAAATTCATTCCATTCTTTAGATAATAAGATTCCATTATCAATGACAATATCTGATGCTGATGAAAAAGTATTTCTAACTATTAATGGCAATCCCCTAGCCATAGCTTCTATACAGCTGATTGGATAGCCTTCATAATCGCTAGTACATATATATATGCCGGAATCATCTAATATGCTTTTAATATTAGATGATGATTTTAATAAATGCACATTGCTATATTCTTTAGATAAAAAACATAAATAGTCTCTATCCTTTCCGTCTCCATAAATATACAAATCAAAATCTGGTAAATGCTTCATTGCTGATATAGCCAAATCAATTCTTTTTATATCATTATCAAATCTTGCTAGCATCACAAGTTTTTTTTTCTTTTTTTTGGGAATGTTTAGCTTTGGTATATTAGTGGAGTTTCTTATAACATAAATATTTTTTTCATCCACATTCATTTTATTAATTATATCTATTTTATCCTTTGGAGATAAAGCCACTATTATAGTTTCATTTTTACATTTTTCTATTAATCTATAATTATTATTAAATTGCGTTTTTAAGGTTAGCCATTTATCTACGGAGGTATGCTGAACTAGTATTTTTTTTACGTTTTTTGGGCACGCGTAATACAAACTAGGTGTGTTTAAAATAGCAACATTACATAAGTTAGCTCGAATAAACCTTCGCATTAGAAATAATAATATTTTTTTTCTGGTTATTTTGTTTATTATTCTATACGTTAAGGTCCAAGGAAAAATCCCTTTTGAATGACCTTCAATCTTAATATTATATATTTCTTTCTCAATATATGGATAAATATAAAATGTATGCCCAAAAAATGATCCTACAGAACGAGTAAATGAATTAGCTCCACCTATAACTTTAGGGTTACAACCTATAAATACAATTTTAATAGGTAACATAGATCCTCAGATTATATATTGCATTCTACTATAAACATGTGTAAAAAAACTTATAGAAATAACTAAAAATAAAAAACAACCAAATTTAGTAAATTTCAGCTCGGAATATGACTTGTGATAATTTAAGCTATTTAAAAACATAAACAAAATGACGACATAAGATATACGAGTAAAAATTTGATTATAAAAAAAGAATAAACAAGAACAACAAAGTAAAATAAAAATAAATTTATTAATTATGTTGTTTATGTTGAATTTTTTAATGTAATAAAAAGACAATAGAGAAAATAAATAAATATTTAAATAAATTACAAATTTCTCCTTGCTATCAATTAAATCAAATCTACCCGCGCCCCAATGGCCAGATAAATAAGTATTAAACCCCCCCCTACCAAATATGCTAGATACATCCAAACCTTGCATAAGTTGAGTTATATAATTTGATGCTTGAAAAAATAAAATTGATAGTGAAATACAAATAAATAAAAATAAAAAAGCACTAAATTTACTTAAATTAGGAATTAGACGAGAAATTATAAATACAAGAAAGAAAAACACCATAAAAAAATGCATTGATATAGATAATATAGCAAATAAAAGCTTAAAAATTTTTTTGTCACATGTAAAGAAAAGTAATAAAAATGCAATCCCACAGCCAAATCTAATACCAGATACATAATCAAATATTGGTAAGATCATCAGACAAATTATAAAGCTAACAGTTTTTTTTATGGAAGATAAGTTTTTCGCATATTGATAATTAATAAAAAAAACAGATAAAAAAATAATACTTAAAGTAAATATAGATAAAAACTCTTTATTTAAGCCTAAAGAGTTAATGATAAATATTAATATTGACAGACCAAAATAACTATCATATAGATACTCAATATCATTACTTGCATGGAAAAAATCAAATAATTTGTAGTGCCCATAAAGATCTAGTTTATAATTAGGTTCATATCTATAAAAATAAATGCATGATACTAACCAAAGGCAAGAGGCAAAAAATATATAGAGTGAGTTTTTAGCGTTAATCATTATCTTTTGCCTTTTTTCTAATCATACTCATATATGGTAACTCAGGAAAATCTTTTGTTCCAAAATTAACCACCTCATTTGAAATAAGACTAAATTCTTTAACACCACTTGAATAAACACTTATGACCTTATCGAAACGTTCGTTTTTTAGCCTTAGAAGAAGCTCATAAGGAAAATCTTTAGGAATCCAGCCTGCTTCAGGAAAATAAAATGAATAATCAATATTACTTCGAGGATGTGGTTTAATAATAATATCTTTTTCGCTAATTTTTTCACATTTTAATATATGTTTATATATTGATATTTCATAATCAAGACTGCTAACTAAACCATCTTCAAAAAATGGTTGTAAAAACATAATACATTTGTTATTGAAAATAAATGATTCATATCCAAACAACTCACATATTAATAAATAATCTCTTTCAGATAAATCATTTATTTCCTCAAAAATATCAACATATTCACAGTTGTAATTTAAATTAAATACTTCATACTCTTTCGTTAACAAATAGCGGTATTTAGTTAAGTTAATATCACAGTTAATATTAAATAAAAATTTAAATAATAAATTCCTTCTTATTTTGCTCAGTTTTATTTCGTCTTTGTAACTACCGGTTAATAATTTTTCAGTCATAAGACTATCATCAATCTGAACTACATCCAAATTATAGTTATCTTTTTCTTTTGTTATCACTGCACCAGCTCCAACAATTGAATTTTTTGTTATTGTAATACCTTGAATAATAGTTGCATTTGCCCCGATATAAACAGTATCGGACGTAGTTACGCCTCCACATAGTGTTGCTCCAGGGGCTATATGATTATTATTTCCGATTTTGCAGTCGTGTTCGATAATCGAGCCAGTATTTATAATACTGTTTTCTCCAACGGTTACACCGGTTTGGATAATAGCTCTAGGTAATACTTGAGTTCCAGGTCCGAGCTCTACATAGTCAGAAACAATTGCACTATTAGCAATAACCTTATCAAATTGATATCCCATTTGCATAAAATGAGCATTAACTTTCTCTCTGATATTAGAATAAGGGAGTATACCTACCCCATTTATCGGTCGTGTATTCAATATAGAGATCATCACAATAGGTAATGCTCCCGTTCTATGAATGTGCCGATGATTTTGTCATGCATTTCAGGCGACTTCGAATAACCTAACGTCTTACGATTAAGACGCTTTAAGCGATTTCTTAAATTCAAATTCTCTCTTTCTATTCGTTGGGTATAAAACTTACTTGCCACGTGTTTTTGTTTGGGCAATATCTCATAAGCACTGAACTTATCCGTACACCAAAAAGCCACATTAAACCCTGACAGTAAAGCCAGCAACTGCCGAAGGGTTCTCTTATTTCGATGATCAAATGTATGCGCAATAATTCGTTTTAGGCGAGGTTCCCAAGCATACCAGAGCCAGCGTTGTTGTTTCTTATTAGCCACAAAAGACTATTGCTCATCGACTTTGCAAAGCAACCCAATATGCAAATTATAAAGAGGTAAAGACGTCACCTGCTGTGGTAAGAGTATTAAAGTGTAAACAATAGCATTAATACTAATAAGAAGAACTATAACGGTATCACAAATACTGGAGTTATTCATCGCTGGAACGATAATTTTATCTTTGGTGCCGAGTTGAAGGTACTATATTAATAACCAAGTTAAAAGCTTCGGCGGCAATCTTGATAATGATAACGTTGATGGTTACTACTCCCTAATTTAATTTTTTTCACTGTGTGAGTTTGTTGACAAAATGGACACTTTATATTGACTTTAGCCATTAATATTCTCAAGTAAATTACCCTCTATTACAGGTTAATTACCAGATTGAATACATGTCCCTATTTTCCTTACTAAAGATGTAAACATGATTTTTGAATAATCAATGGGACTACTAAAGAAATTAATAATTATGTTAAGAATGAAAATAAAATATTTTTTTTGCCGTAGATAAGAAAGAGTAATGTCCTTTTTATATATGCATGATTTTTTATTTAATGCTGATTTTTCTAGTTTATTCAACTGTAATTGATTGGAGATGAATTTATTACAATTGATTCTATTTTTACGGTCAGAAATAATCTTGTTAAAGTTTAATGATTGGCTCCAACTTCCAATAGAATCTCTACGATATATTGACGTTATGTCAGGTAGATATATACAGCCATTATTATATGAAGCAAATAGTTGTATATAATAATCACCAACTGGCGCGATAGTATAGAACCAATCTGGTAATGATACAATAATATTTTTTTTAAAGAAAAAGGTTGCTGTTGGATAAAAGTCTTTTTTAGGTCCAAGTATGCAATCAGCAAACGAAATATATCTTTTAGTGTTTCCTAAATCACAAAATTTTTCTGTTGTTCCATCTGGGTATAAAGATAGTGCCTGAGTTATAATAAGATTTACGTTAGGATTTGAAATTAATTCTTTGATTTGTTTTTGAAGTTTATACTGGTCGATCCAAAAATCATCACCTTCGCATATAGTTACACAATTACCATCTAAATAAGGTACCGTTAAAGAAATAATTCTCGGGCATTTAGAATACTGATTTTCTTCCTGTAGTATTAATTTTATAATATTGGGAAACTTTTTTTTATATTCTAAAATTATTTCTCGAGTATTATCTGTTGATTTATCATCGTGAATAATCAATTCAAACCGATACTCTGTTTTTTGTGCCAATATTGAATCAAGTGCATCTCTTATATAATTTTCATGATTATAAGCAATACAAACACAACTAATATAAACTTTATCAGTATATTTCCAATGTGATTTTATTTCATCTTCTGTTTTTGGGCAGATTAATTTATTAATTTTTTCCATAAAGCAATTCTTCTGATAAGTTATTTTTAATATCCTCTAGCATTCTCTCAACATTATATTCTGGTAGATACGAAAAATCTGCTGTAGTTTTTGTCATGTCGAAAGTAAAATTAGGTTGTGATGAATTGTTTTCTTTATAGATTATTTTAGTTTTCCCATCCTTAGAAAATACCTTGATCATAGCGCTCACAAGTTCTTCTAAAGATACAGGATTACCCGTTCCTGCATTATAAATGCCTTGTGCTTTAGGGTTATCTATGGCTAAAGAAATTAAACGAGCAAAATCTTTGATGTAAGGCATATCTTTAGAATTATTTTTATCACCCCAAATTTCTATTTCATTATAATGAATTATATTTCTGATCATTTTTATGTAAGCTTTTGTTTTTAATTCACCATCAACATAGTAATCTACTTTTTCATCATAGCAATACACTGTTGGGATCCTAAAAATAATAGTTTGCAATCCATATTGTTGATGGTAATGCTCTATCATTTCACATGCAGTGACTTTAGATATAGCATAGACGGCATGATCTCCAGTATAATTAAGTGTAGCGGGTGCATCAGCTTGAATTGGAACTCCATTATAAAAATTGTTAAAGCGATCTGAAAAAGTCATTATATAAATTAGTTTTTTGATATTATTTTTACGACAAAATTCTAATACGTTAGTCGTGCCATATATATTCACGTCGAAATATTTATTGGGATGATATCCTTGCATTGTTGCGGGCATTGCTCCAGCAATAAGAATAATACAATCATAGTCAGTATCAAGTTTATTAAAATCATTTTCTTGAGTTATATCTAATTGTATATATTTAATTTTTTCGGAATTTTTTTTATTATTTAAATATGTACCTGTTACTGAGTAGTTTGAATAAATTTCATTACAAACTCCTTCACCTAAGCTACCAGAAGCTCCTATAATTAATATTTTTTTATTTTTAGCTGACATGATATGCTCCTAATAATTTAATAATCTGCTCTTTATCTATATTCATTAATAAATCAATAATTGATAAGTTACTTTCGAAATTATCACTATTAAATTGAGTGTATGAAAAATCACTCATTTCTATGAAATTTAACTCTATATTTTTAGCTTTAAATTCATCCTTGCTATATAAATGTTTACCACCAGAAGTATTTGTATACATCTGTGCGTTATATAATTTGCAAAAAGAATAAAGTTTATTTTTAGCATCTAATTCTCTATCATAGTCAATATTTGAGGAAAATTCATATTCAAATGGTAAGTTTAAATAATCAAACACTTCTATAATTGAATTAGATGCTATTTTAGCGACGCTTCTGTTATTAGATAATAGTATTCTTTCTATCATCGAGTAAATTTCATTAAAATTTGGAGCTTTGGAGTAGGCTTGTTGTATAGTAGTTAATACTTTTTTAATATTATTGGAAAACTCAAGTTCATTAATTTTCTTAAAGCTAGATGCATGGTTTATAGGGATTGTGAATAATTGTTTTCCATTTTTTGTTAAAATATTATTTCTATTTATGTAGCCACCTTTTATATAATTGACGTCATCATAAAAGATAAACATATCACTATGATATGCTAGTTGATAATAACCAAGATATGGAAATAAATAGGGTTGCATCACTGCTAAATTCATTAGTCTATGACCACTTCAAGTTGTTTTAATATTAGATTTATATCTTCTGTAGTAATTGTATGATGTATTGGCAAACAGATTACATTATCGGATACAGCTTTAGATATACTCAAGTCATGTTTAATAATATTAGGGTTTCCTTTATAAAAGTCGAAGTCTGTAATTAAAGGATAAAAGTATCTTCGACATAAAATATTATTTTCTCTCAACTTAAAGTAAAGCTGATCTCTGCTCATTCCAAATTCATTTTCATTAATAAATATTGGAAAATAAGAATCATTAAAACTAACACCCTCAATAGATGATAAGCAAGTTAATCCTTTTATATTATTAATTTTTTCGCGATATAAATTAGCAATATTATTTCTGATACTAATAGCATTATCAATATGTTTCAGTGTTGCTAAACCAAATGCAGCTTGTACTTCATTCATTTTTGCATTTGAGCCTAACATTGATATTTCTGTTTCTGATTCATAACCAAAGTTTTTTAACCTATCTAATTTTTCTTTCATTTCTTTGGTATGGCAAATAATAGCACCACCTTCAATTGTTGAGTATGCTTTAGTTGCATGAAAACTCAAAATTGATAGATCTCCCCAATTTAATATAGATAAACCATTTTTAGTTACACCAAATGCATGTGCAGCATCATAGATTACTTTTAATCCATGCTTATCAGCAATTTTTTGAATAGCATCATGATCGCAAGGATTACCATAGACGTGAACCGGTAATATCGCTGACGTATTTTCAGTAATTGCTTCTTCTATTTTTTTAGGATCGATATTAAAAGTATTTGGGTCGATATCAACAAAAACAGGTTTTAAGTTGTTGAGTAGAATTGCATGGCTGGTTGCCACAAAACTATAAGGTGTTGTAATAACCTCACCTTTTAGCTCTAGAGATTGTAATGCGGTGATTAAAGCTAATGTGCCATTTGAAAATAGTGAGATATAATCAACTTTGAGATAATCACATAGTTCTTTTTCGAGTAATTGATGATAGTGCCCATTATTGGTTAGCCACTTTCTTGACCAGATATCTTCTAAATATGGAGTTAACTCTTCTAATGGCGGTAATAATGGAGACGTTACAGTGATATTATTCATGATTTTTTATTAATTTCTTTGGCAAATATTTAAGATAAGGTATTGGTATAAGTCTTTTTGCAATAAACGTATGCTGATGATATATATGGCTATAGCAATAGTAATCGTTATTGTAATAGAAAACCATGTTGACAGTGTCACTAAATGGGTTATAAGCCAAGCAATTGAGCATGCTGCAATTGCTATTAGCCATATAGGTAACAAAGCTTTTAATTGTATTATCCCTGATAAATTTCCAATCCTACCGTTATAGTATGTATTGATAAATAAAGCTATATAGGATTGAATGACAATCCCGATACAAATAGCATTAATGCCATAAGGGATGGTAATTATTAGAATAATCGTAATGATCACTTTTTTGATAACTTCTAACTTTAGAAAAAGATCTGACCTACCTTTCACTTGTAGATAATTTAGATTTATTGCATGAATAGGGTAAAGCAGAAATCCCATTGCTAATATACTAGCGAGTAGAGCAGCCGGTTTCCATTCGATACCTAATAATTCAGGAATCAGGGGGTCAGCTATTGTCCCTAGTCCAAATAATATCGGAAAGATAACTACAGCGGACAATCGTAATGTTAGTAAGTACGCAGCATTCAATCGGTTTTCATCATTTTGAATACTACTTAACATTGGGTAAGTGACTCTTTGTATAATAGCAGTCATGGTTGTAGCTGGAGTTTTTATCAGCTGATTAGCTTGGGTAAAATATCCGACATCTAATACATTAAATTTTTTACCAATGACTATCTGATAAATATTTTGATAAATACTGTCAATAAGAGCAGATAGCATTAGTTTTGAACCAAAATCAAAGAGGTGCCCGAAGGATTCTAAGCTAAAATTTAATCTTGGTAACCATAGATGGAATATATTCAGAAAAATAACATTGAAAGCCGCGTATACCAACGTTTGTGCTACTAGTGACCAAACACCGAAGTTATAATATGCTAAATAAAACGCTACTAGACTGCTTATAGTAACTGCTATCAACGAGGCCTTCGCTTGAGTTTTAAAATCCATCTTTATGGATAATTTTGTTCGTTGAATAATACCAAATGAATTAATTATAACTACTAGTGCCAATACTCGAGTTAAAGGCGTCAATTCAGGTTGCTGGTAGAAATAGGCAATGTAAGGAGCACAAAAATACAGGAGAGTGTAGCAAGCTAAAGCAATTCCAATATTAAAGTAGAATGCAGTTGAATAATCGAGTTCTGAGCGGTCAAGCTTTCTAATTAATGCAGAACTTAATCCACTATCTACAAATACTTGGCTAACGGCAATAAAAACAGCCAACATACCTATAAGCCCGAAAGCGTGAGGGCCAAGTATGCGAGCGAGAACTAACATGACTATTAATTGAACGAGTTGAGTCGCTAACCGTTCAATCGCACTCCACTTAAGGCTTGAAGTGGCTTTTTGTGTTAAATTATGGCTCATATTATTATTTTAATAACGATAGTAAATATTCGCCATAGCTATTCTTAGCCATTAATTCTGCTCTAGTGAACAAATCTTCTCGTGTTAGCCATTTATTGTTATATGCAATTTCTTCTAAGCAAGCGACTTTATAACCTTGCCTTTTCTCTATAGTTTCTACGAACTGGGCTGCTTCAAGTAAGCTTTCATAAGTTCCAGTATCTAACCAAGCAAAACCACGACCAAGCATTTCAACATTTAATTCATTTTGTTTTAAATACATTTCATTTAGCGTTGTTATTTCAAGTTCTCCACGATGAGATGGTTGAACTTGTTTCGCTAGTTCAACAACTTGATTATCATAAAAATATAAGCCAGTTACCGCAAAGGTCGATTTTGGTTTTTTAGGTTTTTCTTCAATAGATATAACCTTTTTATTATTGTCAAACTCTACGACACCAAATCTTTCAGGATCTTTTACCTGATAACCAAAAACAGTCGCACCTTTTTGACGTACAGCAGCTTCTTTTAGTTTTGGGGTAAATGATTGTCCGTAAAAAATATTATCTCCCAGCACCAAACACACACTATCTGAACCAATAAACTCTTCGCCGATAATAAAGGCTTGTGCTAAACCTTCAGGTTTTGGTTGTATTGCATATTGTAATGAAATACCAAACTGAGAACCGTCACCTAATAAACGTTCGAAGCTGCTTTGATCTTCAGGGGTTGTAATAATAAGTATTTCACGGATCCCTGCTAACATAAGTACTGACAGCGGATAATAAATCATAGGTTTATCGTAAATAGGAAGTAACTGTTTAGATACTCCCATGGTTATTGGATATAACCTTGTACCTGAACCACCCGCTAAAATAATACCTTTCACTTTTAAGCCCCTAGTCTTTCTCTATTATATTTATTATTTTGAACTGATTCACACCATTCTGAGTTCTTTAAATACCATTCAACCGTTTTACGTAGACCCGTTTCAAATGTTTCGTCCGGTACCCAGCTCAGTTTATTTTTAATCTTTGTAGCATCAATGGCATAACGTAAGTCGTGACCTGGTCTATCAGTCACATAAGTAATTAGGTCGCTATAATTCTCAATATTATTCGGTTTGTTTGGTACAAGCTCTTCAAGAATGCTGCAAATTGTTTTCACTACATCAATGTTGGCTTTTTCATTGTGACCGCCAATATTGTAAGTTTCACCAATCTTACCTTCAGTAACGACTTTATAGAGCGCTCGTGCGTGGTCTTCTACATATAACCAATCTCTGATCTGTTGTCCGTTACCGTAAACAGGCAGAGCCTTTCCTTCTAATGCATTTAAGATGATTAAAGGGATCAGTTTTTCAGGGTAGTGGAATGGACCATAGTTATTAGAGCAGTTTGTTACGATGGTTGGTAAACCATAGGTACGTTGCCACGCTCTGACTAAATGATCACTAGACGCTTTTGACGCAGAGTAAGGGCTACTTGGCGCATATGGTGTTGTTTCAGTGAAAAGATCTGTTGTTGATTCAAGGTCGCCATAAACTTCATCAGTGGATATATGGTGAAAGCGGAAGGCGGCTTTTTTATCTGTTGGGAGTTGATTCCAATATTGGCGCACGACTTCTAATAATGTGTAAGTACCAATGATATTGGTTTGGATAAACTCACTAGGGCCATCAATAGAACGGTCAACATGTGATTCGGCTGCTAAGTGCATTATGGCATCGGGTTGATGTTGCTTAAATATATCCGTAATTAATTTTGCATCACAAATATTTGCTTGAATAAATGTATAGCGATTATTTTCACAAACAGAGTTAAGCGACTCTAAATTTCCTGCATAAGTTAGTTTATCGACATTAATAATAGCGTCATTGGTATTATTAATAATATGACGAACAACCGCAGAACCAATAAAGCCTGCACCACCAGTAACTAATATTTTCATTTGGGAGTAATAAGTCGTATTTTGATTATAAAAAACAGAGAGCTAAAAGTAGTTATCTCATGATTTTGGCACGCTACCGCCCCGGGCTTACAGCTACCTGTTCACTGATAATTCTTAATTTACCCAACTAATTTTGGCTATTATACCCAAATAAGCTCGAGTGAGATAGGCGAAGTTGGTTGTAATCTTTATCCACGCGGATATCAGATATGAGATTTGTCATGAGAAGGAATATCAACACAGTGAGTAGCACGCGTTAACGATATTAATCCTTTTGATCCTCCATATTCATTTACCATACTTATCGGCTGAACAATACATATTCATCCATAATAGCTGTTAATCCCCCATTTTCGGCTTGTCTGTCAATCACCCATTCCACAAGTTGTTCTTTGGATTTCAACTTAAGTGTATGGTTCCAATCGTCTAATGGTGACCCTAACAGCAAATCATACCAACATAACCAGACCAATTTCGGACGTATTTCCGGATCATTAAATTGCTGAAATAAACTGATTAACTTGTTAGCAAAGGCGTGCTGTTTAAGACGCGCACATTCACTGAGCAGTATCCCTTCCAGCATAGGGTGGTAGCGTAACAGCCGTTCATCAATATGAAAACTCAGGTTTAAATCCTCTTCTTCGGTGAGTTTGTCAGGGTAGGCGTTACCATACACCAGTCGATAGAGACGAGCAGGAATAACCGCCACCTGGCAGGCTTCATGACTCGAAAAACGAATGTACGACACCATCAAATAGTGACTGTTTTGAATGAGTGAATGACACATCCCCTGGCAAATGGACAACTTCGTATACCCATTTAACCAACGTTGATAATAACTCAATAACTCTTCATAACGAGCGGGCAGCTTTTTCATACTCTCGGTACTCCATAAATTAATTCATACAATAAATTGGGGTTAAATTGAATATGTTGACTTCGAAAGGGTTAATACCGAGAAGCCACAAGACGCGCTTGCAGCCATTGCTCTACTTCACTCTTTAACCAGCGAGAGCTACGCCCCAGTTTGATGGGTTTGGGAAACTCCCCCTCTTGGATCAATTTATAAAACCATTTATCTGTTAGTCCGGTTAAACGGGTTATAAATTTCATATCAACGCATTGATCATCTAATAAGGGAATCGCTTGAGTGCTCATTATTGAACTCCTGTCTTTAAAGTTAAAAGGCAGAAGGGATATCGATGAATATTTAGGGATATCTCTCTTCCAAAAGATATCCCCCTCATGTTTTTTATTGGTAGATTAACGGCTGCACCCAAAAGAACGCTCACCATCACCATAATATTTTGTATGTTCTTTGGCTAAGTAACGACAGCGCTGGTTTAATTCGAATATCGTGCTTTCATTATTAGGTTTATTATTATCTAGCCACGTTATGGCATTATCTGGAATATGAATTAAATAACGCTCCGCAGGGTAGTTCACACCAATAGCACTACACCATGCTTGCTGTATTAATGCATATAGCGTCCCTTCAGTTTTAACAAAGTCACCCACCCCCCAATAAACATCTTTATTTAACAGCAAAAGAACATGATAGTGTTTTTTGTTATTTATCTCACCGAACTCTCTGACCCAGACATAAGATAACGGGCATATGTGGTTACGCTTCCATATTTTATTCTTACGTTTTAGGTCAGCATTTATTTTGGCTTTTAACGATTCAAAGAATCGAGTGATGACCCTCGAATCGTTAAAGTGAAATATATTTTCAGATGGGAAACGCAAGTCAACCCGAATAGCAGTAACACGATTGTGAATTAAAAGTGCTTTACGGATAGTGTGGTTTATCTTTTGAATGTAATGCTCATTGTAGGTGTAACTAGACATGATTAATACCTGTGGTTGGTTTTATTTCATATCTAGAAGGGATGTTGTTAAAAATAGGCATTCATCATTTAACCAAGATGATGAATATATGGATAGATGAATCAGTGACAGGGTAATGTTTAATCTTTTAGATGTGGTTATGATGCTGGTTATCTTTATTAAAATAATACTATACCAACACGATAAAGCCTTTCTATATCTCATCATCAATGACAGTGACAGAGCGTTTTTGAACAAAGATGAACTGCTCCTTTTTGAGGAGAGTCAACTCTGATATTAATTTATCTAAAGATTAGCCTCACTCTAATAATAATTAGTGCAGTTATCGTGAGTTTTAGCACATAAATAGGGGTTTTCATGTAGTATAATGACACCTTAAACACTACGTAAAATACTATGTAAACATATGCAAAAAATACTACGTGGAGAATAAATGATAAATATAAATGTCAATGATAATTATTTGGAGTGCAGACAATATTATGCTGTTCTTTTCTATATGTTTTCAGAAAAAACACTGTCGTCTAATGAGCTTTATAAAATGATATCCGAAGCAAAGAATAAGAATGTGTGTACATTACTTAGTGAGTTAAATCAGCATGTCGGGAGTATATTTAAAAATGTTGATTATTATCTCAGAACGATAGAGAAAAAGATTATCCCAATAGAACAATTGTCTTTTTTAACGGATGAAAGAATATCATTTGTTATCTTAAACTTTCTCATGAAGTCGTATAATAAACACCTTATAGAAAATGATTACCCATCAATTATGACTGGCGTGTATAATTACTCTCCCTTGAACTTGAACCCTATCATGGGCAGGAATATCCCTTTTCATTATATTGTTTGTTTTTTGGACTTTTTAGTTTTGTTTATAAACCCTAAAGATTTTAATGAGACAGTCTTTTACATGAAAGATAAAGCTTCGTCTGTTTCTAAAGAATACCCCGATCCTTTTTTATTTTTACCCAGAAAGAATGAAGCATTAAAATGGATAGCCGAGAGGATGATCCGCGCAAATATTGCTGTTGATGATGATGTTAATGTTCTTATTCAAAATGAAAAATGGAAATTGATTATTTCCTGTTTTGATTATTGGGCTATTATTTCAAGCGTAGAAGCGGTCAAGCTTTTTCTATCTCAAACAAGAAAAGCTTGGAGCCAAAAAAAATATCGTGATGGTGTTAAAGATAAGGCTGTACTGAATACGTATATTTCCAAATCATCAATGGTAAAATTAAAAAAAATAGCCAAAAATCATAATAAAAATATTAACGAAATTATCGAGGCGATGATTGATCAAATTGATCTACCACGGGATTCCATTGAAGAACTCATACTGTTAGTTAAAAAGAAAAATTTAAAATAATTTCAAATATATATTATCACCTTGAATAATGATAATTTTATTTTCAAGGAGTTTGTATGAATCAACATATTGAACTGGAGAAGGCTCTCGCAGCCTTTCCCTTTTCATTTAAAACATCATTTTTTAACCAACTCAGTCAGCTCATCAATTACTCCCCCACCATCGGTTTGATGGGTAAAACGGGAGCAGGAAAATCCAGTCTTATCAACGCACTATTCCAATCGTCATTATCACTTGTGAGTGATGTTTCAGGCTGCACACGCCAAGTCCAACGCTTCAGCATGACGATGAACAACCATACTCTCACTTTTGTAGATTTACCCGGCGTGGGGGAAAGCCTTGAGCGGGATAAAGAGTACCACCAGCTCTATCGCAACTTATTACCAGAATTCGATTTAATCATTTGGGTACTCAAGGCCGATGACCGAGCATGGTCTTCTGATGAACAGTGTTATCGCTTTCTCACGAAGAAATGCGGTTACCAACCTAATCAATTTCTATTTGTCTTGAACCAAGCCGATAAAATAGAGCCTTGTCGCCAGTGGGATGAACACAACCACAAGCCATCCTCAGAGCAAACTGCTAACTTAAAATTAAAGCAACAAGCCGTCATAACCGCCTTTAAGCCGCATCATCCTGTGATAACAGTTTCTGCGGTCGAAAACTATCAACTCACTAAATTAGCAGAGCAACTCATACAGGCGTTACCGGCGCAAGCCAGTAGCGGAGTAGCTAGGCAACTGAACACCTCTTACCGGACGCAATCGGTGGAGAACGCCGCACGTAACGATTTTGGTCAATGTGTCAGTGATATTGTGGATACCTTAATCAATATCATTTCTTTGCCGCCATTGATAAGAAGTACGGTTAGCACCGTTAAAAACAGTATCGTATCCGTCGCTAAATCCCTGTGGAGCCTGTTCTTTTAACCTCTTACATTAAACCATTAATTATCACTCTCAGCGCTAGTCCCGTTAAGGACTGGCGCTTTTTTATTTCTTTTTCTTGGAGTATCAACTGATGAATAATACAGCTGAATCCGCTATTGCAATGACACTCGTCCCCAATGAACAACGCCTTGATTTTTGGCTCAACCACTTCGGGAGCGTGAAAGGCTGGACCACCTTTGAAGTGGTGATTTTTACTACCATGGGCCAGTTTTGTGAGGAATACTACGGCGGGTATTGGGAATATTGCACTTTATCCAATGGTAGCGCCTTTATTTATCTCGATTTAAATCAAGAGGAGCTTACGCTATTCAACCCGCATAACGGCAATGAAGCCATCGTGAGCCCAGAAGCGGCAGGGATTGTAGTGTGTCTGATCCTGTACAGCATTTGGTCATTCCAAACAGAAAGCGAAGTGATGTGCGACCGCTTTTATCAGTTGCGTGACTACGCGTTACAACATTCTGAATCTGCTGTCATTTTCCACTTAATTGATTAATCTGGAGTCTATCATGAGTTTATTAGCTTCGCGTTTTGGTTCTGCTAACAGTATTCGTCGTGAGCGTCCACTGACCATCGAAGAGTTATTCCGTACTGTACCGAGTGTATTTTCTGAAGAAAAACACGATTCTCGCAGTGAACGTTATACTTACATTCCCACCATCACCTTGTTAGATAGCCTGCAAAAAGAAGGCTTTTATCCGTTTTTTGCTTGCCAGACTCGTGTACGGGATATCAGTCGTCGAGAGCATACAAAGCACATGTTACGACTTCGGCGACATGACCAAATCACGGGTATACAAGTTCCTGAAATTATTCTGCTTAATAGCCATGATGGCTCAAGCAGCTATCAGATGTTACCGGGGCTTTTTAGAGCTGTGTGTTCCAACGGTTTGGTGTGCGGTGATGTATTAGGAGAAGTGCGTGTACCCCATAAAGGGGATGTGTTGAGTAAAGTGATTGAAGGGGCGTATGAGGTACTCAATACGTTTGAGCAAGTGGCTGAAAAACGCGAAAGTATGCAGTCGTTATTGTTACCCCCACCAGCCCAACAAGCCTTTGCTGAAGCAGCTTTGACCTACCGCTTTGGTGAAGAGTTCCATCCTGTCACACGAGAGCAAGTTCTACAGCCTCGACGCGTTGAAGATAAAAAAGAAGACCTTTGGACGGTGTACCAACGTTTACAAGAAAATCTGATTAAAGGGGGATTATCAGGCCGTACTGCAAAAGGTAAACGCGCTCGCACTCGTTCAGTTAATGGGATTGATGGCGATATCAAACTCAATAAAGCCTTGTGGGTGATGGCGGATACCTTATTTAACCAACTCGCCCCTTGCCAACCCAACTAATTTTCCCGCCCTGACAGGTTGTGTCGTTACGCCTTACTTTCTTATTGTTCAAATAAAAAGCATAACGCTATTTATCAATGAATTACTTATAGTGATTTTTCACTAAAAAGCCCAATGAGAATTTTCCCAACAGACATAACCTGTCAATCCCCTAAGTTAAACTCCCTCATTTCTTAATTTCCTAAAGTCTGTTATTGAGAGCAATACGTTATGTTTCAGACCAACCGAAAATATGAGCGCATGGCTGTGCGACTCTCTGCGTTGATTGCCCGCTTAATGGCAGGAGAAAGCCTTGTGCTCTCGCATTTAGTCCAAGAATTCAATGTTTCTGAGCGCACGTTACAACGGGATTTACGTGAACGCTTGGCTTATCTGGGTGTAGAAGGTCGGCAAGGTTGTTATCGCTTGCCCATCAATACGCTAAAAGCTTACCGAGACAAAGATGTTCTTACCTTTGTGAAACAGATTGGGATGACTCGCTTGTTTCCAGGGTTAGACAGCCGCTTACTCGGGTTACTGTTAACCCAGCAGCCTCATGCACCTTGTTTGATTTGGCATCACGCCCATAAGATTTCGGCTTTGCATGCTGATCATTTCTATCAATTGGTGTATGCCATTACCAGTAAGCAATCTATTAGCTTACTTACACCTGAGCGTCGATTTAATCCACTACAACCTTATCAACTGATTTACCGTGAGGGCCAGTGGTATTTATTAGCTGAATATCATCAGCAAGTGCATGTTTTGCTGTTAGAGGATATCCAGCAAGTTCAACCACTTAATACCCCCTTCACACCGAAACATGTAGTGATGCAACTGTCACAACAAAACAATTTTATCGCGGCCTTACCGCATTTTCGATTGATATCACAAGTAGTTACCTCTCTTCTATCACACAAAGAAAGGAACCGACCATGACATTATTAACCCCACTAACATCGTATCCCACACATTGCCCTCACTGTTCTTCTGAGCAAGACATCATTGCATGGGGTACGGGTTGGATGTGCCGCGATTGCAATTTTGAATGGATAACGCCGATTAAAAATCAAGACACTATCTCCAGTGAGATTAAGGAGAGACTGCAATTTTACGGTAAAGAAACATTCAGCCATTCATGAATTGAACACTTAATACTCTACACCTTAGAAAACTGAGCACCTATTAAGTGGTGCTTATCTTGCGTCAATATTGACGTATCTAATAATATTGAAAGGAATTTTAAATGAAAAAATATTTAGCTCTTATTACATCCGCATCATTATGTCTTATCGCTTCGCAAGCTTTTGCCGCCAGCAAGCCGCCTAAAGATACAATTTGGGAATATAAAGGTGATGGAGGTAAAACTTTATGGCAAGTCTGTGGTAGCCAAAACAGTACCTGTAAAATTGTCGGTTCAACCAAACATTATGTTGCCGTACTGAACCGAAAATCTGCCTCTGGGTGTGCATTTGGTGATTTTTATATCGTAGCGAGAACTGAAGGTTTTTGGCAACAACGAGATACCGGCACGTGTAGTCCAAATGCTTATATTAAAAAGGGCTACATCAACAATGGTCAATACTCTACGGTGGACATTGGTGTCGGAGGAACGATTGTGGCTCAGTACCCCATCGGTTATTGGAGTCAGAAGAAAGAATTTTCAGGTAAAAATCGCCCTCGTTGGAAAGAGAAAAATAGAATGCAAGGCGGGTTACAAACTAACATGAAAGCTTATGAGGATATTCAAAAATATGGACGTATTCAAAAAGAGACATTAGAAGAAATGGAGCGAGAGAAACAAAATCGATAAATGTGGATACATGTTCATTAGTCTCCATTCTTTCATCGTCAAGCTTAAACCACCTCCTAAGGAGGTGGTGATTGACCCAGTGAGGCTAACCGAGGAGCAACAATACCAGATTTTGATGCTGCATGAAGATAACTTATAAAATTATATTGTTTCATCAGCATCACGATTACTTGTATTAGATAACCATCAGAAAAAGTAAGAATTTCATCTGTTGGTACATGTGTTGGTATAAATAAATTTATACTTTTATATTTTAATTTATATCATGAGGTTAAGTATTATGTGCGAGTCCGGCCTTCGCACCAAAAATCAGACGCTTAGAGCGTCTTTTTTTATGTCTGGAATTTGTGAATTGTTGGTTT
>NZ_WLUG01000024.1:0-1969 GCF_009706505.1 Providencia sp. wls1922
ATGAAGATTATCTAAAATAATCGGCTGAATACCTTGTTGGATCATTTGCACACAGGTATGGCTACCGATATAGCCAAGACCGCCGGTGACTAAAATGCTAGGGTTGTTCATTATGAAACCTTGTCATTTAGTTACTTTAATAGTAGGAGAGTGTTTACATAGCCCATTAATAGTATAAAAAAAGAAGTACCAGCTAGAACGAAACCAGTTAAATTCTAAAGTTTCTCTATAAAATTGCCATTGGTGTTTAGCAGCATTTAGTTTATTTTGAGTCATACCTGAGTCAGTTCGATAATATGCGAGAACTTTCGGGTAGCAATAAGCCTTTTTTTCAATGGTAAGTAATTTTAACCATAAACCAAAATCCTGCCTCTTCCTGATCAATGGCATGTATTGCTTACCAAAATGGCTAACATCATATATTACAGTTAGGCAGCCAATGACATTACCATATAAAGACTTATGATAGGTTGTAAATTCAGGTGCAGTAATAATTTTACTTAGCCCGGAGTTATTAATATGTTGATAATAACTAAAAGTAAAATGGTAATCATTTTCTAACATAAAAGAAATTTGCTCAGATAGTTTATTACTTAGCCATAAATCATCACTATCTAGAAATGCAATAAAACGTCCTTGAGCATATTCAATCCCTTTATTTCGAGAATGCCCTGCGCCATAGTTTTTTTCTAAGCAAATTAATTTTATTCTGTGATCATTAATACCTTTTAAAAATTCTACCGTGTGGTCATTAGAATTGTCATCAATGATAATAAGCTCAAAGTTTTGATATTCTTGGTTTAAAACTGACTGTATAGATTCTTGAATATTTTTTTCTGCATTATAGCAAGGCATGATGACAGAAACTAAAGGAGAATCAGATACTACATTATTCATATCAGTCATTACCAAACAGGTCACGGGTATAGACTTTGTCCGCCACATCATCCAGTTCAGGTACCATACGGTTTGCCAGAATAATGTCACTTTCTGCTTTAAATGCGTTTAAATCACGAATGACTTTCGAACGGAAGAATTCATCTTCTTTCAATACTGGCTCGTAAACCACCACTTCAATGCCTTTGGCTTTGATACGCTTCATTACACCCTGCACCGCAGAGGCACGGAAGTTATCAGAGCCCGCTTTCATCACTAAGCGATACACACCGACTTTACGTGGTGCTTTAGCAATAATCGCATCCGAGATAAAGTCTTTACGCGTGCGGTTAGATTCGACAATCGCGTTAATTAGGTTGTTCGGTACATCGTCGTAGTTCGCCAGTAACTGCTTGGTGTCTTTTGGTAAGCAGTAACCGCCGTAACCGAAGGATGGGTTATTGTAGTGGCTGCCGATACGCGGGTCTAAAGAAACCCCTTCGATGATTTGACGCGCATTCAAACCACGGCTTTCTGCGTAAGTGTCTAATTCGTTGAAGTATGCCACACGCATCGCTAAAAAGGTGTTGGCGAACAGTTTAACCGCTTCGGCTTCAGTCCCGTCAGTAAACAGCACCGGTACATCTTTCTTAATCGCGCCTTCTAACAGTAAGTCAGCGAAAATCTGTGCACGTTCAGAACGTTCTCCCACCACGATACGGGACGGGTACAGGTTATCCCATAGCGCGCGACCTTCACGTAAGAATTCTGGGGAGAAAATCACGTTGGTGTAACCGAACTCTTTACGCAGACGCTCTGTAAAGCCCACTGGAATAGTAGATTTGACGATAATAGTCGCTTCAGGGTTCAGTTTGTTCACATCATGAATAACGGATTCCACTGAATTGGTGTTGAAGTAGTTAGTTTTTGGGTCGTAGTCTGTTGGGGTCGCCACAATCACGTATTGCGCGCCAGTATAGGCTTCGACTTTATCTTCGGTTGCACGGAAATTAAGCTGTTTTTCCGTTAAAAACTGTTCGATTTCGGTATCGATAATCGGGGATTGCTTATTGTTAAGCATCGCCACTTTTTC
>NZ_WLUG01000025.1:0-12150 GCF_009706505.1 Providencia sp. wls1922
ACACTAAATTTTGAAATTCAATGGCGCTCTGGGACCCGATAACCCAGTGCGGTAGCTATGGGTGTTAATCAACACATCCAACAAAAATTACCTCCCCCTCTAAAAAATATGAAAAGAATGAAAATATTAGTAGCTGCAAGCCGTATTTATGAAATATTGCTAGCATTTTTGCTATTAAAAATATCTTCTGATTTATTATCTCCAGAAGAATATGGAAAATTAGGGTTATTGACTACTATTACACAAGGTATTGCTTGGTTTTTTTTAGCGCCATTACAAAACTTTATTTTAGTAAATACTATCAATGCGAATGACAACGGCTGGCTAAAAAAAATAATTAAATTTGAGATTCTTTATTCTATATTCATATCATATTTTTGTTATTCAATATTAGTTTATTTCGAAATAATCCCTAACGTTATATTAAACAATACAATTAGCCTGATAGTTTTTATAATATCCGTCTCTTGCCCTGTTATTATTCAGACACTACTACCAATTTTAAATATTAAAAAAATACATAATGTTTTTTTAAGAATATCAATACTATCTAGTAGTTTAGGTTTTTTACTTCCTATCATATTTGTAAAATATTATGAACATACCTATCTATATTGGTTATTAGGCGTTAACTTAGCACCTGCTATTGTAATTATTCTTATAATACTCTGGGGCTATAAGCATAGTCATTTTAATTGTATTACTAACAATCCTATCCCTTCAAAAAAGCTTATGCTTTTTTGTGTTCCCCTAGCTGGGGCCATTATTTTCCAATGGTTTAATTTACAAGGATATAGACTTCAATTAGAAAATTATTTTTCTATATATACCATCGGTATTTTTATTATGGGATTCACATTTTGTGGAAGATTTTTTAATGCAATAGAAAAAATACTAACAACTGTCTTAATGCCTAGTATTTACAATAGAGAGACCGGAGTAACTATAAATGATGCTTGGTTAAAATATTTAAAAACATCATTTATAGTATATACATTGTTTTTCTTATTCTTTATGATTTCATCTGAATATATTTTCAACGAAATAATATCTGATCAGTATAATGAAAGCATAGAATTCATTAAAATTGGTTTAATATATGATTACTCGAGATGTATGTTAAATGCAATATACCAACACAATCTATTGACCGAAAGAAATAAAATACAATTAGTTTTTAATTTTCTAATTTCCATTTTTATATTCGTATCTATATTTATCACCATTAGATATAATTTAAGTATAAATTTCTTTGCATATACAATGTCAATATCAACTTTAACAATTGGTTTTTTTGCATTTATAAAAAACCTTTCTTATAAAGATAAACTAGCATCATTAAACCACCATTAAAGGAATATTCTTTAGATCAACCTAAAGATAAATCAATGTAATTCCATATGAAAATTAATGGAAAGGAATCAAGTATGAAAATAAAACAAAAAAAAATCATTTCTCATTTAATTGGTGGACTAGGAAACCAATTATTTCAATACGCTACATCATATGCGCTAGCAAAAGAAAATAATGCAAAAATAGTTATTGATGATAGATTATTTAAGAAATATAAATTACATGGAGGATATAGATTAGACAAACTAAATATTATAGGTGAAAAAATTTCATCTATCGACAAGCTATTATTTCCACTAATACTGTGTAAATTATCACAAAAAGAAAATTTCATTTTTAAAAGCACAAAAAAATTTATATTAGAAAAAAAAACATCTTCATTTAAATATTTAACATTCAGTGATAAAGAACACACTAAAATGTTGATTGGCTATTGGCAAAATGCAATTTATTTTCAAAAATATTTTTCAGAATTAAAAGAAATGTTTGTTCCTTTAGATATTTCACAAGAACAGCTTGATTTATCAATACAAATACACGCACAACAGTCCGTTGCTCTTCATGTTAGAAGGGGAGATTATATAAGCAATAAAAATGCACTAGCCATGCATGGCATTTGCTCCATCGATTATTATAAAAACTCAATTCAACATATCAATGCAAAATTAGAAAAACCTTTTTTTTATATTTTTAGCAATGATAAACTTTGGTGCGAAGAAAATTTAACTCCCTTATTTGACGGTAACTTTCACATTGTGGAAAACAACAGTCAAGAAATAGATTTGTGGTTAATAAGCCAATGTCAACATCATATAATCGCTAATAGTACCTTCAGTTGGTGGGGGGCTTGGTTAGCAAATAGTGACTCTCAAATAGTAATAACTCCTGACCCATGGTTTAATAAAGAGATTGATATACCTTCACCTGTTTTATCCCATTGGCTGAAATTAAAAAAATAAATTACCCACACCATGAGTAATTTATTTAACAGTAATTATCAATATTTTAATACATGTAACTCTTAATAACATGAATTAGGGTAATTTTATATAGGTTTAACACATGAAAATAGCATTAATCACAGGTATCACCGGACAAGATGGCTCTTATTTAGCAGAGTTTCTTCTAGAAAAAGGTTATAGTGTTCATGGTTTGATTCGTAGAGCATCATCTTTTAATACTGAACGTATTGATTCCATTATTAATGATAGTGACAAAATTAAGTTACACTATGGAGATCTAACAGATACATCAAACTTAATTCGTTTAGTTAAAGAAATTCAACCTGATGAAATTTATAATTTAGGAGCAATGTCTCATGTCGCAGTCTCTTTTGAGTCTCCTGAATATACAGCCGACGTTGATGCTATTGGGACATTACGACTATTAGAAGCTATTCGCATTAATGGGCTTGAGAAGAAAACCAAATTTTATCAAGCTTCAACATCTGAGCTTTACGGTGAAGTTCAAGAGATTCCGCAACGTGAAACAACGCCTTTCCATCCTCGCTCCCCTTACGCAGTTGCAAAAATGTACGCATACTGGATCACGGTAAACTACCGAGAATCTTATGGTATCTATGCATGCAATGGTACTTTATTTAACCATGAATCACCTCGTCGTGGTGAAACATTCGTTACACGAAAAATTACACGAACTATAGCCAACATTTCTCAAGGACTAGAAAACTGCTTATATCTCGGTAATATGGATGCCTTACGAGACTGGGGTCATGCTAAAGACTACGTACGTATGCAATGGATGATGTTACAACAAGATCATCCCGATGATTTCGTTATCGCAACAGGTAAACAAATATCTGTTCGCGAGTTTGTTCGTATGTCAGCGAAAGAAGCAGGTATTGAGCTTGCTTTTAGTGGAACAGGTTTAAATGAAATAGCAACTGTATCTTCTGTAAATAAAGAAATTGCACCTCATGTTAATATTGGTGATGTGATTGTTCGCGTTAGCCCTAAATTTTTCCGTCCCGCTGAAGTTGAAACACTCTTAGGCGACCCAACAAAAGCCAAAGAAAAACTTGGTTGGGTTCCTACAATTACTGTCGAAGATATGTGTGCAGAAATGGTAGCTTCTGATATAGATACTGCTAAACGATATGCGCTACTCAAAGAAAATGGTTTTGATGTTTCTTTATCATTAGAGTTATAAAATTATGAAGTTATTTATTACCGGCGGTAATGGAATGGTAGGCCGCAATATAATAACGCTAGCTAATAAATTAGGTATCAATATTGTTGCCCCTACAAAAGCAGAATTGAACTTAAATTGTCAGCAATCTATCCGTGCATGCTTAGAATACCATAAACCTGACTTTGTTATACATTGTGCTGGCTTAGTCGGAGGTATCCAAGCAAATATTGCCGCACCATATGACTTTTGTTACCAAAACCTGCTAATCGGAATGAATGTTATTCAAGCTTCTTTTGATGCGGGTATTCAAAAATTAATAAATTTAGGTAGCTCTTGTATGTACCCAAGAGAAGCCGATAATCCATTACAAGAACCATCTATACTCACTGGTACACTTGAGCCAACCAATGAAGGTTATGCTATTGCTAAAATAGCTATTGCTCGACTCACTGAATACCTATCTCAACAACATGGAGTGAAATATAAAACACTTATTCCTTGTAATCTTTATGGCTATTGGGATAAGTTCAGCCCAGAAAAATCCCATATGATCCCATCTGTTATTTACAAATTAGATACAGCCATTCGTAATGGAATAAACGAAGTTGATATATGGGGTGATGGTCTTTCTCGGCGAGAGTTCATGTTTGCAGAAGACTTAGCCGATTTTATTATATATTCACTAAATAAGTTTGACCTAGTACCTTCATGTATGAACGTTGGTTTAGGTTTTGATTATTCAATCAATGAATACTACGAAACTATTGGAAAGGTAGTTGGTTATACAGGAATATATACACATGACCTGTCTAAACCAGCTGGAATGAAACAAAAATTAGTTGATACAACAGAACAAACTAAACTTGGATGGTCTCCAAAAACTTCTTTAAAAGAAGGAATTATGAAGACATACAATTTTTACCTAACAGAGGTCTTATGATGCTTCCTTTAGCTACAACAACATGGGATGAGAAAGAATACCAGTCCTTACAGTCAGTAATAGACAGTGGAATGTTTACAATGGGCAAGCATGTTGCTCAATTTGAAGATGAATTTGCCAAGTTTGTAAACAGTAAATATTGTGTAATGGTAAATTCAGGGTCTTCTGCGAACCTATTAGCTGTTGCAGCTATGTTTTATCGTGAAAAAAATGCATTAAAAGCAGGTGATGAAGTCATAGTTCCAGCTGTATCGTGGGCAACGACATACTATCCTTTGCATCAATATGGCCTAAAACTAGTATTTGTAGATATAAATAAAGAAACATTAAACTTAGACCTAACTCAATTAGAATCCGCTATTACTGATAAGACTCGTGCAATATTTGCCGTAAACCTATTAGGTAATCCTATTGATTACAATGAGTTAAATCGCATAATTGATGGAAAAGAAATAGCTATCCTAGAAGACAACTGTGAATCACTAGGGGCTACCTTTGAAGGAAAACAAGCTGGAACATTCGGTCTAATTGGTACATATAGTTCCTTCTTCAGTCACCACATTTCAACAATGGAAGGAGGCCTCGCTGTTACAAATGACGAAGAGCTATATCATATCATGCTCTCACTACGAGCTCATGGCTGGACTCGTAATCTACCTAAAGAAAATAAAGTATGCACAAAGAGTGATAATCCATTTGAAGAATCTTTTCGTTTTGTTTTACCGGGTTATAACCTGCGCCCACTAGATATGTCTGGAGCTTTAGGAAGCCAACAACTAAAAAAATTACCAAGCATCATAGAAGGGCGTCGAAAAAACGCCAAAGTTTTTCAAACTATTTTCGGCAAAATTGAAGGTATATCAATCCAACAAGAAGTAGGAAATAGTAGTTGGTTCGGCTTTGCTTTGCTTGTTAAGTCAGGAAAAGACAAACGCAATGAGCTCGTTAGTGCTCTAATGTCTAAAGGCGTTGATTGTCGTCCTATCGTTGCTGGCAACTTTGCACGAAATGACGTTGTCAAATATTTTAATTATGAGATTGTTGGCAACTTAAATAACAGTGATGAAATTAGTGATACTGGCTTATTTATTGGTAACCACCATTATGATATAGAAAATGAGCTAGTAGAAATAGCAAATATTATACAATCACTACTGTCTAATTAAAAAAATGGTTCAGGGCATGTACATGCCCTGTCATAAAGTATACTACATTTACATTAAACTGAAATATGTTTCTCAGAGTTATATGCTAAGCATATTTTTTATAAAAGAACATACTATTATATAATATATGTATTTCGAATCTCATCAAATCTATATAAATATAACTCCTCACTCCTTTAATTTAAAAATCAGTTTAATTCAAGAATAAAAATTTGCCCACAAAGCTACCATATGTTTTCAAACAATAAAATGGTTAAAAAATTAGATTCAAACACATTTAAAAATGTTGTTACATATACACCACTAGTCTCTATTGACTTAATTGTTTGTAATTCAAAAAAACAAATATTATTAGGACTACGTAATAACCGCCCAGCCAAAGGCTACTGGTTTGTACCAGGAGGGCGTGTTTATAAAGATGAAACATTTGATATTGCTTTTCAACGTCTAACAACGGATGAGTTGGGTGTTACATATGATAATAGAGATAAAAAGTTTATAGGCTATTATCAACATTTTTACCAAGATAATTTTTCCGATGAAAATTTCACAACTCACTATGTCGTAATAAGCTACTTAATAGAAAAAGATATAGACATTAGTAAACTTCCACTGGAACAACATAAATATTATAAATGGTGGGACATTAATAAAATTCTTTCTTCTTCTGAGGTTCATGAAAATACAAAAGCTTACTTTCTCAATAATCAATATCATTCATGGTAGATAATTTATGCTGTTACCTGTAATTATGGCTGGAGGTTCTGGTAGTCGTTTATGGCCATTATCTCGTAGCCTGTATCCTAAACAATTTATTAGCCTAACAAGTAAGAAAACAATGTTACAGGAAACTGTAGCCCGATTAGATGCCTTAAAGCATGAACCACCTATGTTTATTTGCAATGAAGAACATCGCTTTATTGTTGCAGAGCAATTAAGAAAAGAAAACTTTAAACATAGTGGTATAATTTTAGAACCTGTAGGGCGTAATACAGCCCCCGCAATTGCGTTGGCTGCTATCCGTGCGACCCAAACTGGAAATGACCCATTATTACTAGTTTTGGCTGCAGATCATGTAATTAAAAATCAAAATGCTTTTACTGAAGCTATTGAACAAGCTATAGAAGAAGCAGAAAAAGGAAGCCTTATAACATTTGGAATTGTACCAACAAGCCCCGAAACGGGTTATGGATATATTAAAAAAGGGTGTTCCCGCAGCAATAATACGTTTACTGTTAGTCGCTTTGTTGAGAAACCAAATTTAACTGATGCGGAAGCATACCTTGCAAGTAAAGAATATCTTTGGAATAGTGGTATGTTCTTATTCAAAGCTTCTTGTTATTTGAATGAATTAAAAAAATACTGTCCTGATATTCTAATATCATGTGAACTAGCAATTAAAAATGCACACCATGATTTAGACTTTATTCGCATTGACCACAATATATTTAATGCTTGTCCTGATAATTCTATTGATTATGCAGTGATGGAAAAAGCTAAAAACGTATTAGTTGTTCCTATGGAAGCCGGATGGAGTGATGTAGGATCGTTTAGCACACTTTGGGAAATATCACAGAAAGATCAAAAGTCTAATGTAATTATTGGTGATGTTCTTACTGAGAGTACTACAAACAGTTACATATATGCCCAAAATAAACTTGTCTCTACTGTAGGAGTAGACAATTTAGTTATAGTAGAAACAAAAGATGCAGTATTAGTTGCAAATAAAAATAAAGTTCAAGATGTAAAAAATATTGTTGAGCAGCTAAAAAACGCTGATCGACCAGAATGTCAACAACACCGTGAAGCATATCGTCCATGGGGAACCCATGATGATATAGCTCAAGGTCAGCGCTTTCATGTTAAACATCTAAAAGTAAAACCCAATGAAAAAACCGCATTACAAATACATTACCATAGAGCTGAACATTGGGTTGTTGTTCAAGGCACAGCTAAAGTAACTAACGGTGATAAAAGCTTTATACTAAGCGAAAATGAATCAACTTACATTCCCATAGGTACTCCTCATCGGATTGAAAATCCAGGAAAAATTGATTTACACGTAATTGAAGTCCGCTCAGGTAATTATTTGCAAGAAGATGACATCGTTAGATTAGAAGAATATAAATCTAATCTTGAATAACTTTCTCTAATATTAATTGATAATCATATAATGAATAGCTTCGATGTAATTAAAAACTCCGGCATTAATTTCGGTACAAGTGGTGCGAGAGGACTAGTAACACAGTTTACTCCTGAATCTTGTGCTGCATTTACCAATGCTTTTATCTATTCTCTAAAAAATATATTTGAATTTAATCAAATAGCTATTGGAATAGATAACCGCCCTAGTAGCGAGTTTATTGCTACATTGTGTATAGATACAATTATGCGACAGGGTATAGAACCAATATACTACGGTGTAATACCTACTCCAGCCTTAGCATATACTGCTATGAGCCAAAATATTCCATGTATAATGGTTACTGGTAGTCATATTCCATTCGATCGTAATGGCCTAAAGTTTTACCGGCCAAATGGTGAGATTACAAAACAAGATGAGCAAACGATACTAAATTGTAATGTACAATTTGAGATATCTAAAAATGTGAATCCTTTGCAAAAAATTAATTCCTTTGCAAAAGAAAACTATATTAAACGCTACACATCTATTTTTAATAAAAATTTACTATTAGGTAAACGAATAGGAATCTATGAGCACTCAAGTGCAGGTAGAGAACTTTATTCTATTTTATTTAAAAAATTAGGCGCTGAAGTTATTTCTTTAGGACGAAGTGATAAGTTTATTCCTATTGATACAGAAGCAGTCTCTGAAGAAGACAAAGTAAAAGCTAGAGATTGGTCTAAAAAGCATCAACTAGATGCCATATTTTCAACTGATGGAGATGGCGATCGTCCACTTGTTGCTGACGAGCATGGAGAATGGTTGCGTGGAGACATATTGGGTTTATTAAGTGCTTTAGAAATGGATATAGAAGCTCTGGCTATTCCTATAAGCTGTAATACTATTATTTCATCCCATGAATCTTTTAAGCATGTACAACAAACTAAAATTGGCTCACCTTATGTCATAGAAGCATTTCTAAATTTAACCAAAGATTATACCAAAGTAGCGGGCTTTGAAGCTAATGGTGGATTTATTTTAGGCTCTAATATTGAAATAAATGGTAAAAACCTATCAGCACTCCCTACACGAGATGCTATTTTACCCTTTATTATGCTATTATCTTCCGCAAGAGAAAAAGGGATTTCTCAATTAGTTAAAGAGCTTCCTCAACGTTTTACATTTAGTGACAGAATTCAAAATTTCCCTACTGAAAAAAGCAAAATAATAATTGAAAATGCAAAAAATAATCCGATAGAATTACTACGTTTAATTGGATTCAACGAAGAAATATCTGACTTAAATGTAATTGATGGTTTAAGGATAACATTATCAAACAGTAACATTATTCACTTAAGGTCATCAGGTAATTCACCTGAAATTCGTTGTTATTCTAAAGCCAATGACGAAGAAACAGCAAGAGGAATAACAGAAAAAACACTATCAACAATCAAAAAACTTGATTTATTAACGCTAACGACCAGAGAAAATATACTATGAAAGAATTAGTAAGCGTTATTCTACCTGTATATAATGCTGAAAAATTTTTACATGACTCATTAAACTCTGTGATAAATCAGAGTTATTCAAATCTAGAAATAATAGTTATAGATGATGGCTCATCCGACAATTCTTTATCGATAATAAAAAATTTTAATGACAAGCGTATAAAAATCATTTCTAGAGAAAATAAAGGATTAATACACTCTCTTAATGAAGGACTAAACATAGCCAAAGGTAATTATATTGCAAGAATGGATGCAGATGACATTGCTCGCTCTGATAGAATTGAAACTCAATTAAAATTTTTATTAAAAAATAAAGATATCAGTATTGTAGGCTCTTATGCGAATTTAATTGATGAGAATGGAGTCAATATTGGAATAAAGAAAAAACCATCTTCTGACCTCACAATAAAAACAATTTGTTTTTTTGGAAGCCCATTCATACATCCTGCTGTTATGTTTAACAAATTACTAATAAAAGAGCAACTATACTATTCCAATGAGTTTATACACGCTGAAGATTATGAACTATGGTCTCGCTTAGTTGCTTGTGAAAAATTTAAATTTTTTAATATAAAAGATACTTTATTGGATTACCGAATAGTTAGTACAAGTGTAAGCCGAAAATATGAAAATCAGCAAAAACAATCCCATCAGGATATAATTAAAAAATATTTTTTGTTATATAACAAAAATTCAAGCTTGAACTCTAACAAAGACTTTTTGTACGCAATTCTATTTAACCAAAAAAATAGCAGCAGAATTATATTTCAGCTTTTGTATTTAATAAGGAGAGTTGCATTAAGAAAATGAATAAAATAAACACACGATTGTTTTTCTTAACAACCATATTAATATCACTTAACTTTTACCGCGTTAAAATAATAGACTCATTTACAATATCTGATGCCTCACTAATATTATTCATAGTAATTTCAGCCATTACCTTCAAAAGAGTAAAGATAAATCTATTTAACATTAATTATCTAGTATGGTTAATTTTTAGTAGTTTACCATTCTTAATTTATATACAATATGATTTTTTTTCTATTGAAAGCTTCATGTTAACTTCATTACGAATTTCATTCTCAATTCTATGCTTATTTTTCATTCCTCTTTGGCTAACAACATCAGAACAAAAAACGACATTTATAATAGCCATAAAATATAATCTCCTATTCATTCTGTATAGCCAGATTATCATAGTTATTCTTTTTTATATTGGATATGAAAATATTTTTAATTTAATAACCAGTAACAATTGGGAAAACAGAGCTGAAATTTTAAATGTTTATGATTATCGCTATTATTTTAGATTTGGGGGTTTATTTGAAGAACCATCTTGGTTTTCATGGTACATTACATATCTTCTTGGAATAATTATATCATATGAATATGTATACAAATTAAAAATTTTAAACAAAAAAATTATCTTTTTATTATTAATAGCAATATCGTTTACCTTCTCAATATCTGGACTACTATCTATAGTGTTATTACTAACTACACGACATTTTATTCACTATAAGAAGATGAAACACACTGTTTATTTTTTATTTATAAGTTTTGCTTTAGTAGCAATTGTTCTTACTAATGAGCATTTTATGGAGAGGTTACTAAATATCTTATCAGGCAGTGATGGCTCAAGTAATGTTAGGGTTTTTGGCTCCTTTTATAGACTCTATATCATATTAGAAAATTTAGCATTAGGTACTGGAGTAGGTAATTCAATTAATGGAATCGAGTACTATAGTAGTAAATATAATTTATCTACAGAAGCATCAATATCAAGTCAAAATGGATTTGTAGAAGCATTTATATCTACTGGATTAATATCAGGATTATTATATTGTATTCCGATCTTTTTAATGCTACTAATAAAAAAATATCGAGTTATATTCTTAACTATCGTCTTGGTTTATTTTACTACAAGCTCTATTTATATTGCTCCAATGTGGATTCTACTTGGAATTTCATTTTATCTATTCCAACCATCAAACAATCAAATTACCACAGAAAAATCATGAAGTTAACGATGCTATACTCAACTCTAGAAGATGGATTGACGTCTTTAATAGAAAACCTTCCCTCACCCAATAAACTCGTTAATATAATAATCATCCATCAAATGAATGAAAATAAGAACTATGATGATAAGATAAAGATATTATTGAACTCTCGTAGCGACATTCAATATTATAAATCTTACACAAGAGGTGTCGCTATTAGTAGAAATATTGCCATAAATAAATCTAATAATAGTGATATCATTTTGTTCTGTGACGATGATGTAATCTATACAAACAAATTTCAAGAGGAAATACTTAAACAGTATGAAAAAAACCCTACAGCAGGATTTATTACTTTTTCGTATAGCAACAATCTAGACATGAAAGATTTAGCACCAAAATTTTCAACTTTAGGTTTTGTGCATACACTTAGAAGTATTTTGCGAGTAGGTACAATTGAAGTCACGGCTCGTCGGAATATGATTATAGAAAATAAAATTAAATTTCCAGAAGATATGGGGGCAGGGGCAAAGTACTTCTTATGTGATGAACCTGTATTTTTGTCTCAATTTTTAAAGAAAAATATACGCGGAATTTATTGCCCGTTTATTATTGGTTATCACCCTGCAGTGTCTAGTGGTCAAAAATTTAATAGGATAGAGGCATTTGCCTCTAGATATTTATGTTTCACCCGAATTTTTGGTTCTTTTTTAGGACTGGGACTTTATTACCTGTATTTGGCCAAAAATTTTAATAAGTTTAAAACTCTTTCGGATGTTAACAATGCATTATTTATTATGTTTAAAATGAAGCATGATAAATGATATAAGGACTAAATTTTGAAAATAGCAATCGCAGGTACCGGCTACGTCGGTCTGTCTAACGCCATGTTACTGTCCCA
>NZ_WLUG01000026.1:0-2103 GCF_009706505.1 Providencia sp. wls1922
TTTGGCTACAACCCGCTAAACTATGAGCTATTCAGCGGTTCTGGTACTTGTGCGGATAAGGTAATCAAATGCGCTCAATGCGGCGTTCTGAATATGTTTTAGGTAATTGATATAAAAGGATTTAGTCAATAGTCAATGTCCACATATTGACCACACTTGAAAAGCCTCTTTTGACAAGAGGCTTTTTATTTTGCTTATTTTTCAATGGGTGGGAGTAGTTTTTGGGATAAAATGGGCTATAGCAGAACGTTAAATAAAACTATTTTAATTCATTTTTACTGGAGGATGCCTATTTCTGCGTTTTCGAGACTCTTCGAGTTCTTCCGCCTTAGCAGGTAATTCAAATATAGCGTCAAGTGCATGCTCTAACAACTCAATAGCTATAGATAAATCTTGCCTTGATGGCCTCTCTAATGAGTGCACTGCGGCATTTCCCATAAATCGGTGTTCATGTAAGAACTTTGCTCCTGCTTCAGTTAAATGCCCCTTTTGACTTAAACCAAATATTTTTCCTTCAAGATTTTTTTTAAATATCTCATCTCCCGTAGATGAAAGTATTAAACCACCTGAAATTTTTAAAAAAGAACAAATACCTTCAACTAATGCCCTTAATCCCACAGCTGTTAAAATGAATGAGTCATTATTAAATGCTTCTATTGATTCAACGTAAATATTACGAAGTTTGAGTGGAACATTCATCAAATCTTTAGTAGTTCGCGTATACTCTGTGCGTTTAGGATATAACGTTATACGAGTTCCGTCATCCCACTCATCTTCAAATATTTGATGCACATCTTCTGAAAAAAAATGTTCTTCACGAAATGATAAATCGTCACAACCTTTACATTGAATTACCTGAAAAGAGCCGTACCAGTTAATAATATCCCCGCCGCCATAATTTTCTTCACCATTTTTCTCATAAGATACAACCACTTCATGGTTCGTTTCTCTATGACATCGACCGCAAACCTCTCTAACTTTTTCGCCTTTGAATTTATTTTCAGAAAATGACCCTGTTATTTTCCCCATATATTTACCATTATTATCATTAAATTTTTATAAAACTTCATATCATCTTTATTTGATAAATATTGTCAATAGAGAAAGCTATTTAGTTATTAATAACTAAATCTATATTACGTATATTAATACTATTCTATATAACTCAATGGTATCGAATTATCAGAAATTCAATACATATAGAACAAATAAACACCATTTAAACAATTGCTTTTTCAAAACATCTCCATCTGTTTCTCTCCCCGATGCGATCTAGGTAACTCATCCGTCGGGATCTCAAAGCCTTCTGGAAGTTCTTGCGGGATTGTTTTGGTTAGATAAATCTCCACTGAGGTTATTGTTGTAAAAGAACAGCCACACAACAAATTTTGGCATTGGTGGTAACTTCTACGGGTTTCACTACTCATGGATTTACTGGTTTTGGTATAAGTCACAGCGCCACACTGGGGACAATTGAACGCCATTTTATAGCCTTGGATTATAGGTATGCCTGCCGTTATTATAATCAATTATCCGTTGCTTTGCTCAACATCCGTCATATCAATATCTTTGATTTTTATTTCCAGTTCTAAATGGGTTATAAACCCGTTCCCATCAATGGTGTGTGTCACTCGGCTAATCACCCATTGGTGACTATCGATGGTCGGTTTAAAGCCTGTCACAGTCACTGGCATTTCAGGGTACAAATCGGCTCGCCCCTCAGCCAAGGTGATATTAAATTCTGCCACGCCCCTCTGTAATTTTGACCATTTGGCCGCTGCAGCACGTTTAGCTGATTGCTCATTTTTAAACGTTTGTCGCATCACAAAAACGTTACCCTCGGCACCCTCGATGTAACCGCCCTCTTTCTTGCTCGATTTCTCTTTTTTAGGCTTTTGCTTGCGTTTAAGGTTAGTCTTCTTTTGTTTGCCGTAGTTCAAATCTAGCCAGTAAGCTTGTACACCGGTGTACGCTTGCCGGTCAGCCAATCGGAAATAATGCCTATCGCCACTTTCCCGCATGAGGGTGATCACCGGTAAGGGCTTGCCGCTTTGCGTGACACCCTGATTAGGCACGATAAATAACAAACTGCCGTTTTTAATG
>NZ_WLUG01000027.1:0-50478 GCF_009706505.1 Providencia sp. wls1922
ATTTTATGCATGTATATAAACAGTCAGTAGCAAACTTGAAGGACAGAAATATGAATACAGGTACGGTTAAGTGGTTCAATAATGCCAAAGGTTTTGGTTTTATTTGCCCAGAAGATGGCGGAGATGATGTATTTGCACATTATTCCACAATCCAGATGGATGGTTACCGGACACTCAAAGCGGGTCAAAAGGTCAGCTACACGCTTATGATTGACGGACCTAAAGGCGCGCATGCTACCGCCATTATCCCAATTATCGAAAGTGGTGAAGCGAAAACAGAATAAGCTAGGGTAATAGAGCACAGTTAATTATTTTTAAGGGGTAAATAATTAACTGTGGCTATTCCAAATTAACGACGTTCTAAATTAAGACAGTCTGCAACAAATATTATTGTTCATCCGTTGCCTGCAAATGATGCATATCACCATACAATTCAGTTAATAACTGATATTGCTCTTCATCATAGAACGCGCATTGCCCTTCACCGAAAGCTTTTGCGACTTCAATCATAAATTTCACAGTCGCAGCAATGTCTACTTCATGGCTGGCTCCCGTTGAACAACCCGGTACAACAGTTTCAGTGCAAATGGCGACACCAACAACCGGAACCGTCGTTGAAACTGCTGGTTGCATAATACTATTGAGGTGATGAAGCCCATTGCCATAAGGCGTGATATCTTGGATAGATAGCGGGAAAGTCACTGCATTTTGTCCGCTACTCCACTCCATTAAACGCAATAGATCCTCAGAAACAGGTAGGATATACCCCGATTTAACCGTCGGTGATAGCGCATAACCCTTATGGTTAATTAAGCGATTTCCTTTGGTGGTATCCACCGATAAAATTGCATCAGCTTCAGGGATCCCTTCATGAAGATTCATCGTTGCGTCTTCAAGGGGGGAATCCATAAAATCGACGGGTGTATGCGGACGAGTTGGTGCATTTGGACAGATATGCGTTGTAATGATCACATCCCCCTGTAATGCATCTCCTCTTTGCTGCATTTCAGCCAATTTTAATCCCGTTGTGATGGCAGCAATTGCGCCATCCGCATCAGAAACAACCCCAATGCGCGAAGGCCTGGCTCCCAATCCACCTAAACGCCCGATGATCCCTAACGTTGGTGCATTCTTACCTTGGGACTTGCCTTGTATACCCGGAATGGTGATTCTGACGAAATCGCTTTGGCCTTTTTGATCGACAACCGTCGTTGAAATGACTTGAACTGAGGGGAAATCCTGGAACAACTGAACAACATCATGCCCACTAACATTCGCACAATCGAGCAGCTCATAAACGCACAAAGTTTGCTTTAGAGTCATTGTACTCCCTTTAATTCTAATTATTTTTTTTAGAGTTTTAGAGTAAACGGGCACCAAAGGAGCACCCGCTTACTCTGAATACCCCTTAACTAAAGACAAAGGGTATATTTCCTGATGAAGGCGTATTCACGCACTTTGAATGGTATTTAATTATTATTTACTGCAACTACTCATTACTGAACTTTTACTACTGATACTGCTGTATATCACAAGGTTTTTTGACTACTTGGTACTACGCTCTAACCAATAAGGATCCCCAACCATACATCCTAGGTAAGAAGCCTTACGGTAAAGATCTTGGGACAACTGCACGATAATCTCATCGGTCATTTGCGACGCAGGGAGACTCAAACACAACGCATACAACGTATTTTGTGAAGGGTCATATACTGTACTGGATACAGAAGCGACACCGGCAACTGACTCATTGACTGAAAACTCCCAACCTCGTTCAGTGATCACGCTAATGCGCTCATTTAAACTAGCTCGAGACTCTTCAGGCTCTAAATTAATTAAGTTTATGCGCTCATTTATCGGCAAACGTGCTAATAATGCGCGCCCCGTTGATGTGCCACCAATAGGTAAACGCGTTCCCGGCTGCGTAACCACTTGCAGCATGCTATTACCAATTCGTGCATGAACAACACGGACTTTATCTTCATCTAACGCAGATACATAACTGGTAAACCCCGTATCTTTCGTCAAACTGTCTAATGCTTCTAACGCCATATCAATTAAATGGTTCATGCCACGAGCTCGGTGGGCAATCTCCATAATCAACAAACCTGGACGATAAATCGGCGCGTTATTTTTCTTTTCGAGTAACCCAAGTTCTGCCATCTGCTTTAACAGACGTGACGCGGAGCTTTTCGGCATCGATAATTCATTGACCAACGTAGTGACCGTTAGCTCATTACCTGAGCGTAAAAATAGGCGATACACGTCGACAACACTTGTTAAAATACTCATACCTGAGTTTCCTGCACTAGCAAGCCATAATCCAGAGGCTTTCTATCTCTTAGATAAGGCACATTTAAACGCGTATATGCCTGAAGACGAAAATCAATCTCACCAACTAACAACTGTTCTTGTTCGCAAGATGCCTCACACAAAACTTGCCCACGCGGGCCCATAATTTTACTGCCACCAAATAGGTGTAAATCTTCTTCATGCCCCCAGCGATTGACCGCTAGAAGATGCGTGCTATTTTCTAAAGCACGACACGCTGTATTAATGTCCCACATATCGCGGTCTTGAATACACCAGGCAGAAGGCGCAATCAGTAACTCAGCGCCTTGTAAAGTGAGGATCCGCGCTACTTCAGGGAAGCCCATGTCGTAGCAAATCATCACACCAATTTTACCGATTGGCGTATCAAACACGGGGAAAGTATCCCCGTTTTTGAACCACTGTTTTTCAATACCAAACGCATGAACCTTACGAAATACACCGCTGATATTTTCACAGCCGGGATTCCATACACCCACTGAGTTATACACTTCACCTAGACGGCTACCGCGTTCGGCAAATCCCGCTACAATCGTGATATCTAAGCGGGAAGCCAATTGACTAAACATGCGATATGTTTCGCTGCCGTCAAAATCGCTGAGATCCCATAATTGAGTAGATAATAGATCACCACGATAACCGGTTGTGGCTAACTCAGGGAAACAGATAAGTTTTGCCCCTTGCGATGCCGCTTGTTCGCATAATTGCGCCATGCGTTGCAAATTACCCGTCTTATTCCCTAGCTCAGAATCGAACTGAGCTAGCGCAACTTTAACTCGGTTATCAGTCATCCATTTGCCCTCAATCTAAATGAGAAACTTGGCGGAAGTGAATGCCTTTTTCGCCTCGGAATGCCGCTAATAAGCGCATACCAATCCAATAAGCCACCGCACCAACCAGCAAAGAGTTCAACGCTGGGACACCAATATCTGCACCCAAAGGTCCTAGAGCAGAAGTTCCCCAACCAACAACGACCGCACAGCACCATGCCACTAAAGTTACTGGGTTATACGCTTCACAACGCGTTGGTAAAATGCCTTGTTCTCGGGTGATATCCAGCTCTTTTCTGTCACGTTTTAACAAGTAATAATCAACAACCATAATACCCGCGACAGGCGGAATCGAAATACCAAGATAAATTAAGAAACTAATAAAGTTATCTAAAATGCCTAACATGGAAGCCACAGTACCAAAAATACCAATAATCCATGTTAAATAACGGCGGTCAAAACGCTTATTAAAAATAGCGTTCAACAGTGTGGAGAAGCCGAGTGATGAAGAGTAGAGATTGATATCATTCATTTTAATTGTTGAGAAGATAACAATCGATGCACCTAGCAACCCAGTTAACGCCATCATCAAATCAAAAACTTGGCTTGTGCGTAATGCTAAAGCCATTAATACCGCTATCATGTTGACGAAAAGCTCGCCACAGAATGTACCAATCAACGTCATCCAGAACACATCTTTCGGCTTATGCATAAAGCGACTGATGTCTGGTGTTGTTACAGCAGAGATGATAAAACCACCCGCAACCATCGTAATTGCAGCTGGCATTGTCATTAAAGGCCCGGCAGGTTCAGTGGCATTAATTAATAAACTAATGTCCTGTCCCGATAATAAATTATAAGTTGCCCAACCTAGTGCGAATAAAAATAGCGGTGTTGAAATATTCGCGGTAATAGATAAAAAGCGATACCCATATACCGTAATAATTGTCACCGCAATGCCTGTAATAAGCGACCAGGTCCCTGGTGTTAGCACGTTAGTCGCTTTATACATACCATCCGCGAAGAAACCATTTTGGACACCGAACCAACCCATTAAGGAGATAGCAATGGCACCTCCAATTAATGCCGATCCTAGTTTTCCAAAACCAGACCACCGAGACAGTAGACTGATTGACATTCCTTCACGGCAAGCTGCCGCTCCGAGACCCCAACTGACGACCTGTAAAATTACAGAACCGAGCATTGTTGCCCAAAACGCCTGCCAAAACGTTAATCCATAACCAAGCGCTGCACCTAGCATCACTTGCGAAACGCAAGCGAGTGAACCGATACGGAGGATCAACACTTCATAAAACGGTCGACGAGCACTTTGCGGTACCCGCGCCAGAGAATAATCTTCACCTGCTTTATTTGCCATTTTTTATCCTGCTGTGTATGAGTCTTTACTTGTGATTTTTTGGCTTTTCGCTAAAGTTCCATTTAACGGAACTAGGTTTCATTTATTCTACAAGACGAATAATATCCACGATCGGTACTAAATCGCAAGTAGAATTTACCTTTTTGATAGCTTTTTTATTATCGGTTATTTAAATGGTAGGAGAAATAGGAGGGGGTAAAAACAAAATAAGCTGTAAATTAATAGGTTAAAAAAACCACATTTGATTAGAGAAATTTCACAAAATGAGTGTTCATCGATAGATAATTCTAATTTAGACACGCAAATATAGAGTAAATTATCTTTTCATTGCCGTTAATCTCACAAAATATTCGACCTAAACAGCTATTCACTAATTATTTTATCTAATAAATTGCCTTATTCGTGAGAAAAAAGTTGTAGAGATCCCCCCTCTACAACTTTTCAAATAATCACTGATGGATAAATTACTCTCTTGCTAATGCATCAATCGGATTTAATCTCGCCGCATTTCTCGCGGGTAGGAAACCAAAAATAATCCCAATCGCCGTTGAACAGGCAAATGCACTGACAAGTGCAATTGGATCAAATGCAAATGTCCAGCCTGGCAGCGCCATTTGAGCAATCAGACTGACGCCATAAGATAAGCCAATTCCCATTAAGCCACCGATAAGACACACTAACACCGCCTCAATAAGAAATTGCTGCATCACATCCATCGTTCGAGCACCAACCGCCATACGAATACCGATTTCACGGGTTCTTTCTGTGACAGACACCAACATAATATTCATCACACCAATCCCCCCAACCACAAGGGAAATGACAGCGACCAAAGTCAAAAAGAGCTGCATAGTTTGGGTGGTTTTTTCCGCTGTTTTGACCAATGTATCAATATTATAGGTAAAAATATCCTTCTTACCGTGACGCAAAGTCAGCAAACGGGTCAGTTGCTGCTCAGCCACTTTCGCATCAATGCCATCCTTCACTCTAACCACAATGCTGTCATAGTAAGAACGGTTAATCAGCTTACTGTTAATTGTCGTGTCGGGTAAAAACACTTCTAGGCTTTTACTGGAACCAAAAATTGACTTTTGTTCTCCTAATACACCAATGACAGTGGCGGGCATATTTCCGATGAGCAATGTCTCACCCACGACATTCTGTTTGTTCGGAAAAAATCGTCGTTTCGTATTACCGTCAATCACCACCACAGGCGCACGCCGATCAAGCATATCCTGAGTAAATCCCATCCCTTCAGCGAATTTATTACCATAAACTTGGAAATAACCTACCCCCACTCCTGCGACTCGAGCCACCGCATCTAAATTCCCTTTACGTAATCGAGCTGAGGTATCAATGGAGCCAGTCACCGACTGAACATAAGGCTGCTGAGCAATGGCAGAAATATCAGAGGATTTCAACGCTTGCCGGTTTTCTGGGTCATCGCTGCCAAAATCTTTTCCGGGATACACCGAAATTGTATTGGTACCAATCGATTTAATATCATTCAATACCATCCCTTTGGCCGCATCGCCAATTACCATGATGGATACCACTGAGGCAATACCAATCACAATTCCCAGCATCGTCAGCAAGGTGCGCATTTTATTCACTACCATCGCGCGCCACGCCATCAATAAAGCTTCACTAAATCGGCTAACCCATTGCCCTAATGGATTTTTCTTCATCGCGATTTTTGCCGGAAACTCAGCTTTCTTCGTTGCTAACATACCTGAATCATTGATGATTTCGCCATCTTTGATTTCAACGATCCGCTCTGCTTGTTGCGCGACTTTCGGGTCATGGGTAACGATGATCACCGTATGCCCTTGGGCACAAAGATCTTTTAAGATCTTCATGACCTCTTCCCCCGAATGGCTATCCAGCGCCCCCGTCGGCTCATCCGCCAAAATAACCTGTCCGCCATTCATCAGAGCGCGAGCAATACTAACCCTTTGTTGCTGCCCCCCCGACAATTGGCTTGGGTGATAATGAACTCGTTCACCTAAGCCTAAACGTTGAAGTAATTGCACCGCCCGTTCCTGTCGCTGAGACTTGCCTGCTCCGGCATAAATAGCGGGGATTTCAACATTTTGCTCAGCACTCAAATGGCTCAGTAAATGGTAACGCTGGAAGATAAAGCCAAAATGTTCACGTCGTAATTGTGCCAATTGGTCATTATCCAATGTCGCAATATTTTGACCTGCAACGAAATATTCCCCTGATGTGGGTTTATCCAAGCATCCCAAAATATTCATCAACGTCGATTTTCCCGACCCTGACGCACCGATAATCGCCACCATTTCACCGGCATTTATTTTCAACGAAACATCTTTGAGTACGGTGATCTCCTGCTCACCCGCAGGATAGCGCCGCGTAATATTATGCAGCTCCAGTAAAGTCGTCATCATTACAATTCCGTATCGCTGCTGCGACCGACGATGACCTTATCCCCTTCTTGCAACCCTTTAATCACTTCCACTGAAACATCGTTACGACTGCCAATTTCAATGTTTCTCTTTTGCGGTATCCCATCATTCAAAACTTCCACTTCATAAACTTGCGGAGTGACTTCGTTTCCTAAAGCGAGCAAGGGAAGGAGCAGCACATTTTTATGGGACTCAAGCTCAATCACCACTTGTGCGGTCATTTGTAGCTTTAAAAGATGTTGAGGGTTTGGCACTTCAAAACGGGCATAGTAGAAAATCGCATCGTTAATTTTTTCAGGGGTCGGTAGGATATCTTTCAATTTTCCTGCGAATTTTTTATCCGGAGCGCCTAACACGGTAAAAGACGCACTTTGCCCTGGCTCAAGGTAGATAACATCCGCTTCGGAAACTTCTGCTTTGACCAACATAGTATCCAAATCAGCGAGCGTTAAAATCGTTGGTGCCTCTTGGGCGGCAATTACCGTTTGCCCTTGTAATGTTTTGATAAACGTCACAATACCATCCATTGGCGCTGTAATTTGGGTGTATTTCAGATTCGTTTTTGCGGTATCTAAAGAGGCGCGATTACGTTTAATCTGCGACTGATACGTGGCCACCTTCGCTTTATTCACTTCCACATCGGTTCTGGCTTTATCCAGCTCTTGCTGAGCCACCGCTTGTACTTTTGAGAGGCTTAAATGGCGTTGGTAAGTCACTTGTGCAAGCTTTAATTCAGCCTGAGCCAATGCCAAGTTGGATTCTAATTCATGGATAGTTTCTTGAGATTCAGTGACTTCGTTTTGCGCTTTTTGCGGGTCAATAACGGCAAGCAGATCGCCTTTTTTAACGGTATCACCTTCTTTAACGTACAGTGTTTGCAGTTGACCGCTAACCTGCGCCCCCACATCCACTTTACGTACAGCATCTAATTTACCCGTCGCCATAACCCGCTTATCGAGATCGCCACGAGTCACATCAACCGTTTGGTAGCTCTCTGGTTGCTGGTTACCAAGAAAAAACCATGCGGTAACCAGCGCCGCGAGTAGGACAAATATGCCATAAATCCATTTTTTTCTTGATGCTGCCTTCATTAACTCTGTTCCTATTTTCAATCAGAGGGCCGCCCCTCTCTTGAAAATAAGATAGCTGAATAATTATCACTCTTCACTAAACAGATTTAAGATTAACTGCAATTTATATTAATACGCCTTACCGCGTGCCAACCATGCGACTCTTGAGAACATATTTCTCAGAGCTAATGGTACAGCTTCAGGGCCTAATTCAGCGGCACGGTTTACTGTCGCCAGCGCTAAGTCAGGTTTTGACGTCCGTGCAATCGCTTTTAAAATCACGCGGCGAGTGGATACTCGAGCATTTTCAGGAATTTCTGCAATTTCATGGTACAAACCTTGAAACCCTTCGCGATACAGAAAATGTTCCATATCCGGTGCAGGCAACATGGTTAACCGGTCTCTATCTGGCGAATTAATTTTGTTGGCGTAATGCGTCGCCGTTGCGGCATATTTTCGCCCTGCTTCATCCCCATCAGTTAATACATGCCATTCAATGCCCATTTTATTGGCAAATTTTAATAAAGGTTTTAAGCCACTTTGTGCAAAAGCAATTACCTTAATGCCTTCTGTTTCGAAGAAATAATTACACTGCCTTGCAAATTCACTCATTAGCCAAATTTCCGTTTCACCTTCAACCAGTAGCCAACAACGGGCAAATAATGCGGAAGGTCGATTAAAGCGGATATGGAAAGAGATTTTACGTAACTCTTCAGCACTTAAATCCTGCGGGTTCAAACGATATGCAGACACTTTATTAGTATCACGGACAAGACGGCATAAGCTGTCAATTGGCGCTTGGGAAAGTAAGTCACCAGAATTGGTTGTGGTGATCCGCTGCAAGGAGAATAAACTAAACAGCCCCCACGCAATAGACAACATAATAGGGTGTAACCGTGTTTCAGGGTCTTCCACAATAATAATTGGGCGAGCATGTTTATCCAGCTCAATATTCCCTTTAGATTGCAGTAACGATGAAAACATCCCTAAGATAATCAGGCGAATATTACGTTGATTCGGCTTCGCTATTAATCGGTTAATATTATCCAATGCCTGCCACCCCCGCTTACGAGGCTCGATACTAATCATTGGATTATCCGTTTTCACCATATGACCGCTTTTCCCTGAAAAATAGTGGCTCAGCAATTGCTGCATCGCGTCCACCCCATCTTCAAGGTCATTATCACTTAAGCGTTCAGGATTATTCACCAGCGCCATCGTCAATTCTTTAATCTGATGATTAAAGTTTTCACGGAAATTGTTGCTTCCGCTGACTATCGTCTCGGGGTTTATACTATTTAAGAAACGCGCATCTCGTAAGCGAATTACGGGATATAAACGGACAATTTCTTTAATATACTTACCCACATTATCAAGGGATAATTTATTACCCCCAGAATTTAAGAAGCACTTATCTACCGTAACGCTGTTATCATCTTTTAGCTCCGCACTTACTCGGAATAAAATATGTTTTAAGTCATCCCCATTATCGACCCAAACAGAAGCTAGATTTTGGAAACGATAAGAATGATGGCGACCAGGACGACTCTCACAGAACTTTAAGACAATCTGCAAAGTACGAAAACGTGTTTCATCATCCCCTGTAGGATGGTGAAAATCATTAGCTGTGAATTGGTATTCGCGATGTTCGGGAGAGAGCAAAATATCTAAGGCATCGAGTAAACTTGATTTCCCCCATGAGTTTTCCCCGATGAGAACGGTATTATTATTAAGTTCTAAAGAAAGTCGGTTGATCCCTCTAAATCCGTATATTTCCACACGTTCCAGATACATATCTCTCTCCTTGCTATCGAAAACTGAGTTTGATTGTAACATCTTGACCACTCAAGGATCCGTGAAACAACCTGAACTATCTCAAATAAAAGCTTACTCATTAAGCCAATTAATTACTATACGAGTCAACACAGTACAAAAAAAACACGTTGCGATACATGTCCCTGTATTGAGCTTATTTAGTTGGTGATATAGGATGTTTATGCTTTATTTTCCAGCATTTTTCTCCTATTTTTAGTTAATCAGCCATTGAAAAATATTTATCACTCACGTGATATTTAGCATCACAGGTTAAATTTATTCATGTTTCGATAGCTATGTTCATGAATTTTTAAATATAATCTGTTGTTTATATTGGCATAAATTAGTGTAGTTAATGCAGTAAAACGAAATGAAATAAAAGGGCACTAACATGTATTCAGGCTTGCTGATTATTCTTTTACCTCTGTTTCTTGGTTACTTGATACCTATAAAAAATAAAAATGTTCTTCATCGAGTTCATCAGTCTTTAAATTCGATGGTGTACGTTATTTTATTTTTAATGGGTATTACCCTTGCTTTGCTTGAAAACCTCAGCGCACATTTAGTGTCCATCTTAATTTATGCCCTGACCTTCTTCGCCTGCATTTTTGGCCTCAATGCGCTTTCTTTAATTCTCCTGGATAAACTTGATCCGTGGAAAGTACCGCAGCACAAGCAAGAAAAGCCCCCTTCACGTATCAAAATGGTATTTGAATCCTTGCAGCTGTGTGGTGTCTTGCTCATTGGCTTTTTAGTAGGATTAACGGGGTTTAAATTCTTACATTATGCGGATAAAGGCAGCCAAGTGGCGCTAATGTTGCTGCTGTTACTGGTTGGGGTACAACTGCGTAATAGTGGCATGCATATTCGACAGATTTTAATTAACCGCCGAGGTACGACTATTGCCTTAGTCATGGGGGTTAGCGCCCTTATCGGTGGGGCAGCCGCAGCCTTTTTCCTTGGGCTTCCTATCAAAATGGGGTTAGCTATCGCCTCTGGATTTGGTTGGTATTCACTCACTGGTATCTTAATTACCGATGCCTATGGTCCCGTGATGGGTAGCGCCGCATTTTTTAATGACCTATTGCGAGAATTGACTGCCATCATGTTGATTCCATTAATCATTAATCGCTATCGTTCTACTGCATTGGGAATTTGTGGCTCTACGTCTATGGACTTTACTTTACCGGTATTGCAGCGTAGTGGTGGCGTGTCGATTGTCCCCGCGGCTATCGTTCACGGCTTCGTTTTAAGTCTAATTACGCCAATCCTTATGGCCTTCTTTACATAAGTAGAATTTCAGTCACAATAGCCGTTAATTTAGGTATCACAGGAAATTAACATGACGGGTAAACAACGAGTTTTAGTACTAGGTGCAAGTGGCTATATTGGGCAAAATTTAATTCCTAAATTATTGGAAGAAGGGCATGAAGTCACTGCTGCCGCCCGACGTGTAGACTGGATGCTATCCCAAGGTTGGTCGGATACTCGCTGTATCTATGTGGATTTACACCAGCCTGAAACCCTGAAAAATATCATGGACGAGGTGGATATTGTTTACTTCCTCGTTCATAGCATGGCGGATCAAGCCAATCTTATTGAACGTGAACGTGAAGCGGCACGCAATGTACAAAATGCGCTGCAAGGCTCTAACGTCAAGCAGGTGATTTATCTCAGCGCACTGCAACATGGGCATACTTATTCCCCGCATTTAATTGCCAGACGCTTAACAGGGGAGATTCTGCGCGAAAGTGGTATTCCTGTGACTGAAATTCGCGCATCCATAATTGTTGGTTCAGGTTCTGCGGCCTTCGAAATTATGCGAGATATGGTGTATAACCTTGCCATCTTGACGCCGCCTCGTTGGGTACGTTCAAAATCATCCCCAATTGCCCTTGAAAATATCCTGTATTACCTCACCCAGTTAGCCCAACTTCCCGTGACAGAAAGTCGAGTGTTAGATGCGGGTGGCCCTGAATATATAAGCTACCAAGAGCTCTTCAAGCGCTTTATCAAAGTCTCTGGAAAGCGTCGCTTGTTAATTCCAATTCCAATCCCTGTCAGCATGATCTCCGTGCACTTTATTAGCTTGATAACTTCAGTGCCGCCGACTATTGCCAAAGAGTTGATCCAAGGCTTACAACACGATCTGCCTGCAGACGATAAACTCATTCGCGAGCTTATCCCGCAAACGCTGATTTCATTTGATGATGCAGTCAGAACCACATTAGCGGAAGAAGCCAGTGCTATTGATAACTCTGATTGGGGTTACGATCCGGAGGTGAGAAAACGCTGGCGACCGGGTTACGGCTACTACCCTAAACAAGCGGGTTTTACTTTTAGCACCACAGCAACCACAGAATCGCTCTGGCATACCGTCCAGCAAATTGGTGGAAAGGAAGGCTATTTTTACGCCAATATCCTTTGGAAAACACGCGCCATTATGGACGATATGATGTTGAATAAAGTCAAATATGGCAGACCTGATCGTAACACCTTACAGGTTGGTGATGAAGTTGATGGTTGGCGAGTCATTAATCTGGAACCAAATAAACAACTTAGCTTACTTTTTGGTATGAAAGCACCAGGTTTAGGTCGATTAACTTTCACTATTCATGATAGTGGAAACCTACGCTCCATTGATGTTCGTGCATGGTGGCATCCTGCGGGTTTCAGCGGATTACTCTATTGGTTTGCGATGATGCCAGCTCATCTGTTCATCTTTAAAGGCATGGCTAAGCGTATTAGTGAATTGGCTATTCAACGGGACAAAAAGCTTGTGACAGCACCGATAGCGGAAGATAGCTCCAATAAGCCAGAATAAATTTAGCGTAAAAAACCAAATTTTTATGCATAAAACATTGCATAAATATGCTTACAGGATTAATATCGCGGGTAGTTAATTTAGATATTATTGGTAAGCATGAGCATTCAATTAAAAAACATAAACTGTTTCTACGGTAACCATCAGGCACTCTTTGATATCAACTTAGAGTGCTCTGCTGGTGAAACCATGGTATTACTCGGGCCAAGTGGCGCAGGTAAAAGCTCCTTACTGCGCGTACTGAACCTGCTAGAAATGCCACGTTCAGGTCAACTCAATGTTGCCAACCATACTTTTGATTTTGCCAAAACACCAGATGCGAAAGCCATTCGCGATCTGCGCCAAAATGTAGGTATGGTTTTCCAACAATATAATCTCTGGCCTCATTTAAGTGTGATGGATAACCTGATTGAAGCGCCATGCCGCGTTTTGAAGCTATCCAAACAGCAAGCACAAGAAAAAGCCGCTAAGCTGTTAGAGCGCTTACGTTTATCGCAATTTGCTGACCGTTATCCCCTGCATTTATCCGGTGGACAGCAACAACGTGTCGCGATTGCTCGCGCCTTGATGATGGAACCTCAAGTTCTGTTATTTGATGAACCAACAGCCGCACTTGACCCTGAAATTACAGCGCAAGTGGTAGACATTATTCGTGAACTTTCAGCAACAGGGATCACCCAAGTTATCGTGACCCATGAAGTTGAAATTGCCCGTAAAACCGCAAGCCGTGTGGTCTATATGGAAAACGGTCATATTGTAGAGCAAGGAGATGCTAGCCACTTCGCTGCACCTCAAACCGAAGCATTTGCAAATTATCTATCCCATTAATAGATTCTGTCCCACTAATAGATATAGGATTAAGCAATGAAAAAATTATTATTAGCTACATTATTAGGCGCTGTAACCCTATCTGCGGCGGCGGCGGAAAAAGAGACCATCCGTTTTGCAACTGAAGCAACTTACGCCCCGTTTGAAATGTTTGATAAAAACAACCAAATCGTAGGTTTTGACGTAGATCTGGCAAATGCAATGTGTGAAAAAATGAATGCAACCTGCACATTCACACACCAATCTTTTGATAGCTTAATTCCAAGCCTGAAATTCCGTCGCTTTGAAGCGTTAATGGCGGGTATCGATATTACCCCTGAGCGTCAACAACAAGTGGATTTCACCGAAACTTACTATCCGAACTCCGCTGAGTTTATTGCAGTAAAAGATAAGATTACTGCCGTTGACCAGTTAAAAGGTAAAAAAATCGGGGTACAAAACGGTACCACACACCAGAAATACATTCTGGAACAACATAAAGATATGACGGTTGTCCCTTATGATAACTACCAATCTGCCATTTTAGATCTGCAAAACGGTCGTATTAATGCGGTATTCGGTGACACAGCCGTTGCTGATGAATGGTTAAAAGCGAAAGGTAATGAAAACTTAGCGGCTGTGGGCGACAAAGTGACCGATCCACAATACTTTGGCATTGGTTTAGGTATCGCGGTTCGTAAAGGCAACAAAGAGTTGCTGGATAAAATGAACAAAGCCTTATCTGAAGTTAAAGCCGATGGCACCTACGATGCTATCCATAAAAAATGGTTTCAACAGTAGTCGATATAATTAATGAATGATTTATTCTTTTTAGCAAGTGCCGCCGGTATTACCGTCGGCCTTGCCGTTTTAGCACTAGTCCTTGGATTGGTTCTCGCGATGCTATTTACCGCGTGGGAATCTGTTCGGTTCAAACCTCTCGCCTTTTTAGGAACCTGCTGGGTCACGCTGATCCGTGGTTTACCTGAACTACTGGTGGTGCTGTTTGTCTATTTTGGAACCCTCCAGCTTATTAACCTGTTAGGTGATGGTATCGCCATTAACTTAGGCTTCTGGCAAGGTACTTTCCAAATTGACCCGAGCATTTTCTTTGCTGATAGCGGCGAATTTGACTACACACCATTCTTCTGTGGTGTAGTTGCGCTCGCGCTGTTATATGCATCTTACGCCTCCCAGACCTTGCATGGTGCCTTGAAAGCCGTACCTTATGGTCAATGGGAAGCGGGATTAGCACTTGGATTAAGCAAACGCACCATTTTCTTTCGCTATATCATGCCGCAAATGTGGCGCCATGCCCTGCCCGGCTTAGGTAACCAATGGTTAGTGTTACTCAAAGATACCGCGTTAGTCTCCTTAATTAGCGTCAATGACTTAATGCTACAAACTAAAACCATTGTGAATCGTACCCATGAACCATTTACTTGGTACGCTATTGTGGGACTGATTTACCTCGCTATCACCCTATTAAGCCAATTGGTGCTAAAACGTATTGAACTGCGCACCACGCGTTTTGAACGGAGTGATGCGAAATGATCGATTTAATTCTACAAATATTACCGGGATTACCAACCAGCTTGTCACTGACCTTCAGTGCATTATTGGTGGCTTTTATCTTAGCCATCTTCTTTACGCTGATCTTATCCCTCAAAACTCCCGTCATTTCACAAGCGGTTAAGGTGTATATCACCCTATTCACGGGTACGCCGTTATTAGTGCAATTCTTCTTGATTTATAATGGCCCGAGCCAATTTAAGTCACTGCAAGATTACCCTATGCTGTGGGAGTTTATTTCGACGCCTTGGGTTTGTGCGATGGTGGCATTAGCATTAAACAGTGCAGCCTATTCCACACTGTTATTCCATGGCGCGGTAAAAGCCATTCCGTCAGGTCAGTGGCAGTCTTGCCAAGCGCTGGGTATGAATAAGCTGCAAACTATGCGGATTATTCTTCCTTATGCGTTTAAACGTTCACTTTCATCCTATTCCAACGAAGTCGTACTGATTTTCAAAAGTACCTCTCTCGCCAGTACCATTACGATGCTGGATATTATGGGCTACAGTAGCCAAGTATTTGGGCAGACATGGGATGTCATGGCGTTTGTCGCGGCAGGGATTATCTATCTTGTGGTGAATGCGATTCTGACGTTAATTATGCGTCTGATTGAGCGTAAAGCACTGGCTTTTGAACATCGCAGCTAAAAGTTAACAGATTGTTTTTAAATGAAAAAGCTTGGTCTTATGCCAAGCTTTTTTGTATGAAAAACATATATGGCAAATCATTTCTATATATTATATTGCTTTTTGAAAGATAGACCTTTTTTGTATTGGTAGCATGAATCATTGCAAAATTATACCGATTAAATAAGGCTATCGAGATGATTACACAAATTAATTTTTCCGTTCCTTTTCAACAAGAACCTATTGTTAATTACATAGCAACGAATATCCCCGATCTATTTCAGAATAAGCTTGTCAAAGTATCAAATATTAGCCCTATTCAAGCAGGTATTTGCCGTGGTCTTTCCACTTGTTTTCTGCTGCATGAGAACAATAACCGTGGCACGCAATATATAGAAAAGATAAATGAGTCCTTTGACACTTTAGCCCATTATGAAGAGCCTCAAAATACACTCGATGAGTATCTTTTAAATTTCATTAAAAATGTCAAACTCTCAGAATTTAATGTTTTAATGCACCAAGCCGTCAATGAACAAATAGATTATTCAAATACTATTGCATTGGATAATCTATTATTCGATATAAAGAACCTCACACTTAGAGAGATAAGTGCTCAGGAAGAAAATATTGTGTATTTGGCTAACTTACTTCAACTACCTGAGATCACTAAAATATTGAGTGACCCCGATAAATTTATCATTGGCTATGATTCCCTTGCCAATTTAGTATTTTTTATAAAAAAAATACTGGATAGAAACGGCTCCAGTTGCTTGCATTTATCCCAGGAAGAAATAGCACCAATAAGAGAAAAATTATCCTATAGAATGCCGTTAACAACAGATGATGCCCATTTAATTTTGATTGCCTTTTTAAAATTTGAGTTAGACAGAATGGGGCTAATCTCCGTTGATAGACAAATTCGCGCAGGATTAATCGACGATAATACACAACCACTGGAAAATAGACAAAATATCAATCATTATGGCGAGTTAAAAACACTAGCTGATATAGAAATGGATATCGATGAATCAATAAAAAGCAAAGGTTATTATTATTCTCTTGTAGAAACAATCGGCCACTGTATGGCTATTTCTGCCAAAAGTAATAACAAGAAAGTAGTATATACATTTTTTGATCCAAACAATGGCATTTTATTTGATGAAGATAGCTACAGGTTTTTCAAACAATTATCTCAATTTTTTAATGAATTTAGTACCAATGATCAAACTGAGCATTCTTATGCTGGTCATGCATTACTTAATGTCCGCATAATTGATAAAAGAGCCAACAGTCAAAACAAACTTAGCTTACCTGAATTTTCTGATGAAGATATTCAAACTAATATAAAAAATGCACTCATAAAAAATAAAGCAAATATAGTATTACCCAATAATTTCAAAATAAAACTGAAAAGCCATGACTTAATAAGTAATATAACCAAAATCACCATTTATAAGGGACTAAAAAAATGGAATCTCGATTCAAATGAAACTGACGTTAAAAAAATGATTTCAACTATTACTGAAAATCTCCCATTAATAAAGAACACAAAAGGTAATTTGTCTATTGATAAATATGGGGAAATTCATAATAGATAGGCGTAAACCTATCTATTTTAATCACTATTTTCGCTTCAATAAACTCAATACTTCATAGTGTGCAGTATGCGGAAACATATCAAACAGTTGAATTTTGCAAACTTCGTATCCTGATAATAATTTAAAGTCTTGCGCCATAGTTTGGGCATTACAGCTAGAATAGAGAATATACTCAGGATGCATATCAGATAAATAATTGCATAAATTCTTACCGATACCACGGCGAGGTGGATTCACCAGCACTAAATCGGGAATATCTTGGCGGCTGGTGGCAAAATTTGTTGAATCTAACGCTTGGAACTCAACGTGCTGCAAACCTAGCTCTTGGGCAGACTGACGAGCACACTCAATAGCTGGCGCACTAATCTCAATCCCCGTTAGTTTGATCGTCTTATCCGCGCAATGCAAACCAAAGCCACCCACGCCACAAAATAGATCCCATAAACTAGTGATATTCAATTCTTTTACCCACTCTCGTGCAGTTTGATATAACTGAGATGCCACGATAGGATTAGTTTGGAAAAAACTTTGCGGACGAATAAACAGAGGAACTTGGTTAAATTCATCCCGCAACACATGTTGCTCAGTGAACATAACTTCTTGTTCACCTTCTAAAATAGCCATATGTACGGGCTGAATATTGGCGGTGATCACGGCTAATTGCGGCAATTTTTCTTGTAACCAAGGTAATGCTTTCTGTAATTGCTCGATTTTTTTATCGGAACGCAAGACAAAGCGCAACATAAATTGTTTGGTATGCCAGCTTTGTGTCAGCAAAATATATTTTAGCTCTCCACGCTTACGCTCAATGTTATAGGGGGTTAACCCAGCTCTCGCGATAAAAGGAATAAGCTGCGCGAAGATTTGCGAAAATTCAGAGGGATATAACGGGCACTCCGTTAAACTGACGGCGTCACCTTCACGGTTAACAATACCCAAAATTGGCTTTTCAACGCTACCACTGACAACCATTTTGGCTTTATTTCGAAATCCTTCAAATGGTCCCATCACGGGTGCCAAAAATATAGATGACGCCAAAGAAGGCAATAACGATTGCAGATTATCTTGTTTACGGGCAATTTGCTGTTCTGGCGATAATTCTAGCCACTGACAGGAGCGACATTCTCCTGCCAAATATTTTTCACAATGCATAGGGTATTTAGTGAATAATTACAGAAGGTTTATCATCAAGGTCGGATTCAGTGTCGTCATCATTATCATCCGACTCTAACTCTTCATACTCATCTTGGTTTGCATACAGTAGATTATTACTGAAAATTTCAAACACAATACCGGAAATTTGCTCTTCGGCCTGCTGTAAGAAATGGCTAAATTGGCGATAAGTAATTCCGGCTTCTAACGAAAATGATTGGCTAACCACCAACTTAGGTAGATTTTCATTATTAATTTCGAGAAAAACTTTTGCCGTTAATGAACTGGCGTTAATTTGGCTAATATTTGCCACCAGCGTAATAATCGCGGTAGGTTTAAGTTCTGCCAATGCTGAGAGTACTAACACATTATTAATAATGTCTAATTTAGCATCAAAGATCCCATCAATATTTTGCATATGAGGGAGATGCAAAGCAGCACAAGAATCACACTCGAAATAAGACGTTTTGAGTTGGTCTAGCCACTCTCGCAGCTGTGAGATATCTGGGTAACAAATAGAATCCATGAGCAATAACCTTCTTCAACTCAAAATAGCGATATACCAAAAATAACCATATTCATGCCAACCAAGCACTCATACTAACAAATCATTCAGTCTAACAAATAGAAAGCGGACAATTTTCACACATAGCCAATCTAAACACCAGTAAAACCATGCCCTGCTCTACTTTTCGTCTGGTTTATCATCATCTCGCATCGTCTCTTTTGGTTGATTACGACGGTCACGACTCGCGCCACCCGATTTATTATCAATTCCCAAAAAAGTAAGACCATGCACGGCTCGCCAAATAATATTAATCATCGCCGGAATTAAGCAGCCCATCCCGACCAGCACCATAGAAACAATCGCGCCAGAGCTGGCTAGCCATTCCGGCAGAGTAATATAGTCATTAGTAGCAAGTAATACGGTGATTAGTAATAATATTCCGATACCCTCAAGAAAAAGAACGGGTTTTGGCATATCCGCTAATGAGCGCATCGTCCCTTTAGTCTCTTTTGTGGGTTTTTGCTGTTGTTCCATGATGTTTTCCTTCGTTTTATTGCCTTATACTGACAGTATCGTCACCACCTCTAGCAAATTATATATACTGCCTATAGCTATGAAAGGAAAATTCAACTTTTATTTAGAAGCTGATGTTGGCATAGTATTGGGCATTATTATTTCGTATCTGAATAGTCATTAAAATCTGAGTTCTAAATTTAAGGAGATATTATGTACACTGTTATTTTTGGTCGCCCTGGTTGCCCATACTGTGTTCGTGCTAAAGAACTTGCAGAAAAACTGAAAAATGAACGTGACGACTTCGATTATCGCTATGTTGATATCCAAGCGGAAGGTATCTCTAAAGAAGACTTATCTAAAACCGTTGGTAAAACTGTAGAAACCGTTCCTCAAATCTTTATCGATGAGAAACACATCGGTGGTTGTACTGATTTTGAAGCATACGCTAAAGAAAATCTGAGCCTGTATAAGTAATCAATCTTACAAGACATTTTCTTTTATAAAGCCCCAGATGAGCCTATCATTTGGGGCTTTATTTTTTCTTTTTGTGCTATGCAAAAATATTTTCATCAAAAATTGCACTTTTTCTGATCACCGATAGAACTTTCCTCCTTTGCCGTAGTCTTAATTAGTGCCACTGCTTTTCTTTGATGTCCCCATATTGAGGAGCCCGATAGCCATTTGATTCTTTCATGCTATCGGGTTTTTTGTGTCTAGAACTTTTGCATTGCCCTGATAAATCACTGTTATTGAGCAAATATTGATTGAGTTAATGTTTAACAAAAAGTAAATTTGTCAGCTTGAGTAGCAAGGTCTAGAGCGTGTCTTGATTCACCCCCTTCCCATTGCTATGTCCCGTCTTCTTGAGAACTAATGTCCGAGGTACTCCGATCGTGCTGGAACAACTAAATCTGGATCTTTTTAATCTGATCAACGCAACGCCTGAGTCCGCAAGTGGTACTATTGCGTTAGCCACGGTGATCGCCAAACGCTTGATCCTTATTTTTCCGCTATTTACTGTTGCATGCTGGTTTTGGGGTGCACAGCCAAATATGACTCGCCAACGTGCCTTTGCCTGTAAAACGGCTTACGCCATTGTTATTGGTTTAGTGATTTCTTGGTTGATTGGTTATTTTGCGCCACATGAACGCCCTTTTGTGATGGGAATTGGTTCTAATTTCTTAGATCACGACGCAACACCTTCTTTTCCGAGTAACCATGGAACTATCGTCTTTACCTTTGTTTTTGCTTTCTTATTCTGGCTAAGAACGTGGGTTGGCTTCGTGTTTATGGTTCCTGCCATCGTTATTGCATGGTCTCGTATTTATCTTGGCGTTCACTGGCCGTTAGACATGATTGGTGCATTTATCTTAGGTGCTATTTCTTGCGGTTTATCTCAGCTGATTTGGGCTGTGGGCGGCAGTGTTATTCAGCAGCCAATCACTCGTCTTTACCACCTCGTATTTGGTTCTCTCATTCGCAAAAGATGGATGCAACCTTAATTGGTGATTTAAAGTACTGACCTATTATTAGTGTCAGTACTTTCCCCTTCATTTTTCCCGTCATTAAATATTGAGCTAAATCAAAGTTTGTTTTCATTTATTTTTAGCATCAATAACTTTATTTGAATTTATCAAATAAATATTAAAACAATTAATTAACAAATATTTTGTAACGTTTTCTTATTATTTTTTGTGACGAAAAATAAGTATTCTATTTCTAATCTTAAATCCCCTAAAACAATTAACATATTCCTCAAGAACATTAATTAACCAAAAAAATTAATCACGTTATTAATCAATTAATGCAATCACAAAAATACAATAAATATCACTATGTTACGTTAATTATAAAGTTGAAACTCATCCAAGGAATAGCGTGGTTTTTCCATCTTTATTTTCAAGTCATTGATCATTTTATTGACGTTAAATTTTTTATTAACATGATAACGGTTTTAATGTTTTGTATTTTTATATAAATAAATTTGTCGAATAATCATTTTATGAATATGGTTGAAAACCAGTAATAGCTAGCACTAAGTTAAATTTCATTAACAATTTTACAAAATTCACTGTGAGCTGATAAACATGGGGGATATTTCTCTTTTGAGATAATGATCACGGCATTTTGTTCTGCTAAAATGTAGACTCTCACACTCAAAATCCACTTTTAAAAATTACTTATAAAATTGCAAAACTGATTGAAAATGAATTTCATATTCATCTTAGTTTTATTTCCAATCAGATTGTTACGTATAAAACCATTATTAATGGCTAGACAGTGTATTAACCGATTGTTTATTTACTAACCATTAATTAAACCGTCGATTAATCGTACAAAAAGATTAAGAGCCTAGTGAAATAGGCACCCAATTTTTATTTTTTGACTTTTATTTTTGGAGACTATTATGGATACAACAAAAGTTGGTTCCATCAACAAAACAGCCTCGCAAACAGGGAATGCTACCGCTTGGCGTAAAACAGACACCGTGTGGATGCTCGGTCTTTATGGTACCGCCATCGGCGCTGGTGTTTTATTCTTGCCTATCAATGCGGGTATGAGTGGATTACTGCCAGTATTACTGATGTTAGTACTTGCTTTCCCAATGACATTTTTTGCTCACCGTGGTTTAACACGCTTTGTCCTTTCCGGTTCAAAGAAAGACGGTGACATTACCGAAGTGGTAGAAGAGCACTTTGGTCGTACAGCAGGTAACTGGATCACCCTGCTCTATTTCTTTGCAATTTATCCTATTTTGTTAGTTTATGGCGTTTCCATCACTAACAACGTTAACAAATTCCTGACTGAACTATTAGGCGTTGGTGCACCACCACGTTGGTTGCTGGCACTGATTTTAGTCGGTGGCGTCATGGCAATCGTGGCATTCGGTGAAAAATACATTGTTAAAGTCATGAGTATGCTGGTGTTCCCATTCATCGCCGTACTGGTCGCTTTCTCTCTGTATATGGTTCCACATTGGAGCACCGATGCTCTGAGCACATTATCTTTAGATAACGTGACTGAAGCGGCTAAAGCATCAGGTGGACAAAGCATTTGGATCACTATCTGGTTAACAATCCCAGTTATGGTTTTCGCGTTTAACCATTCACCAATCATCTCTGCTTTCTCTGTTGCAAAACGTGAAGAGTATGATGAAGCGGCTGAGAAAAAATGCTCACGCATTCTAGCTTCTGCACACATCCTGATGGTTCTGACTGTAATGTTCTTCGTCATCAGCTGTGTATTCACACTGTCTTCAGCTGACCTTGCTGCAGCTAAAGCGCAAAATATCAGTATCCTTGACTACCTGTCTGGCTATTTTGATCAGCCGTTCATCAAGTATGCCGCAGCTATCATCGCCTTTATCGCTATCATCAAATCATTCTTAGGCCACTACTTAGGTGCTCGTGAAGGTTTCAATGGTTTAGTTGAGCGTGCATATCGCGCAAAAGGCAAAACAGTTGATGTTAAAAAATTAAATCGTGGTACTGCACTGTTCATGTTAGTAACAACTTGGATTGTTGCAACATTGAACCCTGGTGTACTGGATATCATTGAAAGTCTGGGTGGCCCAGTTATCGCAATCCTGCTGTTCTTAATGCCAATGTATGCAATCAGCAAAGTTCCTGCGATGCGTAAATACTCCGGTAAACTCAGCAATATCTTCGTTGTCATCATGGGTCTGGTCGCTATCTCCGCTGCAACTTACAAGTTATTCTTCTAATTAAAAAAATTAGCAAATAATTAAGTAAATCTAAGCCCTCAATTAACCTATATCAATCTGGTTAATTGAGGGATCTTCTATAATCATCTTACTGACAACAAATACCCTGTAATTGCCAGTTTGATGGGGATCCTTCAATATAGGAAGACAGAATATGATTAGCGTATTCGACATTTTTAAAATCGGTATCGGACCATCCAGCTCACACACTGTCGGCCCTATGAAAGCCGGTAAGCAGTTTGTCGATGACCTCATCCAGCAAAATCTTCTCACTAAAACCACACGTATTTCCGTCGATGTTTATGGTTCTTTATCCCTAACAGGTAAAGGGCACGCCACCGATATGGCGATTATTATGGGTTTGGCGGGTAATCTGCCTGATACGATTGATATTGATGCTATCCCAGCATTTATGCGCAATGTTGAGCAAACTGGCAAACTGTTGCTGGCAAATGGTCAACATGAAGTCGATTTCCCAACGGAAGGTGGGATGAATTTCCATTCAACCAACCTACCATTACACGAAAACGGAATGACAATTACCGCATTTGATGACGATAACGTTCTGTATACCAAGAATTATTATTCTATTGGCGGTGGTTTTATCGTCGATGAAGAACATTTCGGTCAAGAAACTAAAAATGCGGTTCAAGTCCCTTACCCATACAAGTATGCAGCTGATTTACAAAAACACTGTAAAGAAACGGGATTATCTTTATCTGCATTAGTAATGCAAAACGAATTAGCCCTGCACAGCAAAGAAGAGATTTCTGACTATCTGGCTGCGGTGTGGGATGTCATGAAAGCCGGTATTGAACGTGGGGTGAGCACCGAAGGTTTATTACCAGGTCCACTGCGCGTTCCTCGCCGTGCAGCGGCATTACGCCGTCAATTAGTGACCTCTGACAATAACAATATTGACCCAATGGCAGTAATTGACTGGATCAATATGTACGCCCTTGCCGTCAATGAAGAGAACGCTGCGGGTGGCCGTGTTGTAACAGCCCCAACGAATGGTGCGTGTGGAATTATTCCTGCGGTATTGGCTTACTACGATAAGTTTATTCGCCCAGTCAACGAAAACTCTTATACCCGCTATTTCTTAGTTTCAGGCGTGATTGGTACGCTGTACAAAATGAATGCGTCCATCTCTGGTGCAGAAGTCGGTTGCCAAGGTGAAGTCGGCGTAGCCTGTTCCATGGCAGCTGCTGGTTTGGCAGAATTAATGGGAGGCAGCCCAGAGCAAGTGTGCGTCGCGGCGGAAATCGCCATGGAGCATAACTTAGGCTTAACCTGTGACCCTGTGGGTGGGCAAGTCCAAGTACCTTGCATCGAACGTAACGCAATTGCATCTGTTAAGGCTGTGAATGCTGCTCGTATGGCATTACGCCGTGTGAGTGCGCCAAGCGTGTGTCTCGATAAAGTCATCGAAACCATGTATGAAACAGGTAAAGATATCAACGCAAAATACCGTGAAACTTCCCAAGGCGGTTTGGCGATTAAGTTAGGGCACTGTGAATAGCTAATTGCTTTTTGACGATAAAAGGCCTGCAAATGCAGGCCTTTTGGTTACTGGCTAAGTATTATTAATGAAGTTGATATGGTGTTTTCGTTGAGACTAATGCACTAACAGTATCGGCAGCGCCTTTAACCGAATTTCCTACATCTAAAGCAGTAGCCTCAACAGGCTGAGTGAAAGTACTCATTCCTTCTGCTACTTTATTGGCGATCTGGTCAGCATCAATCTTAAACGTCACTTCATTATTAAGATTTATCTCATTATTAATATTTGTCTCATTATTAATATTTGTCTCATACGAATTACTAATGCTATCACCACCACGCATAGAACCTGAATTATCCCCTAAGTTTTGTGCAAATCCAGCAGATACATGACCACTTGGTGTTTTTGTCTCACGAGAGTACGAGACGGTTGTACGATTCGCTGTCGTAGTTTTAGACGACCCTGCTAAAACACCTTCACCTTGACTTTTCAACTCACCAATTTGCTTGAACACCTGTTCCAGCTCTCCAAGTTTATCGATGTCTTGACCAACAGTCTGCTCATAGCGAGCAAATTTTTCAGTCATTTCCTGTTGCTTCAGACTTATCTCCTTTAATTCCAATTCTGCCGTTTTTTCATTCACTTCTAAAACTTTAATTCTCGCCTCCAGGCTATCCATTCTAGCTTGACTCTTAGACTGATTATCAGATTTACTATCTAGATCGGCCTGTAACTTGCGAGCATCCCTTTCTAAACGCAGTATTTTAGGATTCGTATCTGCTTTAGCTTTTCCTTCACTTTCAAACTTGAGCTTCAAAGCGTCAACTTCTTTTTGCTTGCCGTCAATCTTGGTATTAATATTAGCAATATCTGTTGTTTGTTTTTTATTACGAGCTTCTTGGGTTGCAAATCGCACTTTCAATTCTTCTTTCTCAGCATTCATTTTTTCTCCCAGCTGTTTGACCTGTTCTTGGTTTTTATCAAACTGAGTTTTGAGTTCTGCTATCTCAACACGTTGAGCATCCATACCTACATTAAGTTTCTTTGCCTCCGCTTGCGTCTGTTTCACCTCATCTTTTAGTGACTTCATATCTCCTTCAATTTGCATAAAACGCTGTTTTGTCTCATCCGATTGATCAGCTTGATCTCCTAACGCTTTCTGCTGCTTTTGTAATTCTGATAATTGATTATTTTTTTTAGTAACCTCTTCATCTATCATCGCCAATTGCTTTTGCATTCCTTTATATTCATCAAGACCACGTTGCAATTCACGAATAGCATTACCGCCCTTAATAAAAGAATTTTCATGGTTAACAGAACCAAATTCATTCGTTGCGGAACCACCATTAAGTTCATTGTTATTTAAACCATGGTTGGTACTATTCCCTCCCACAACTTCCCCATTATTTAAGCCATCATTACGTGCAATTCCTCCTTGCATTTTGTGTTTATTGATATTCATGTTCAGTGTATTACCACCATTCACTGAACCGCCCCCGTTACCGGAATCAACCGCATCACCGGATTTCATAACACCACTATTTTCACCGCGATTATCCGCACGACCACCATTAACACTGTTTTCCCCAATCCCTTTGGTATTTTTTTGCAAGGACAGCTGATGCATTCTTTCTTCCATGGAAATGCCCATTGATAATTCTCCATTTCAATTAATTAAATTAATAAATATATTATGAAATTGCATGAGATAATTTCAGCCATTGATATTTAAATAACAGTAAAATAGTTAGCTCTCAAACAATTAAAATGATTATTAAATTGAATAGAAAATATTTCAATTGAAGTTTATCTGTAAATTTATTTAATGTTATTCATTACAAAAAAAAAGAGACCTCATAAAGAGGTCTCCATATATTAATTTGATAATTAGGTTTTAATCATCCAAAAATAGCATTCCACCAGCCAGTAATGGTTTTCATGATGTAATCCCAAATACGACCGACAAACCCCGCTTCCTCTACGGCTTGTTTTGCAACCAGTGGGTGCTGCTCAATCACTTCACCATTAAGAATAAAGTTAATCGTGCCCACTTTTTGGTTTAATGCTAAAGGTGCTTCAAGGGAGTCATTATCCAGTTTGATATCCACTTTTAGGTTTTGTAACTGACCTTTTGGAATAGTCACTGCCACATCTTTTTCGACCCCTAAAGGCACTTCCGAAATGTCACCAAACCAAACACGTTGTTTCTGTAAAACAGCATCCCCTTTAATCGGCGTCACTGTTTCGAAGAAACGGAAGCCCCAAGTGAGTAACTTTTCACTTTCAGAAAAACGAACGCGGTCACTTGGAGCACCTAAAACAACTGAAATCAAACGCATAGGACCATCGGTTGCTGATGCGACTAGGTTATGACCCGCCCCGCTGGTATGTCCTGTTTTCACGCCATCAACATGGAGATTTTGGCTCCACAATAAACGGTTACGGTTAGGTTGACGGATATTATTGAACGTAAACTCTTTCTCTTTATGCAATACATATTCATCAGGTACATCGCGGATCAGCGCTTGCGCTAACACAGCCATATCCCGAGCGGTACTGTATTGCCCTTCAGAATCTAAACCATGTACGGTTTTAAAATGGGTATTGGTTAAGCCAATTTTTTGGACGTAGCCATTCATCAGGTCAACAAAAGATTCTTGGCTCCCCGCAACGTGCTCAGCCAAGGCAATACTGGCATCATTCCCAGATTGAATTACCACGCCTTTATTTAAATCCAATACCGAAACACGGTCTTTCGGTTTCAAAAACATCAAGGAAGAACCTTTTAAAATAGGGTTTCCTGTCGCCCATGCGGCTTCACTCACTGTCACCATATCTTGCGGTGTAATTTTCCCTGCTTTGACCGCTTGCCCGACCACATAGCTAGTCATGATCTTGGTTAGACTTGCAGGATCCAAACGCTCATCAGGGTTACCCGATGCCAAAATTTTACCGCTGTTATAATCCATTAATACAAACGCTTTTGCGTCAACCTGTGGAGCAACTGGTGTCTGAGCTGCATAACTACTTGTGCTCATCACAACGAATAGACTGAACCCGATACCTGTTCCTCTAATTGCTGAGGACAATGTTGTTTTATTCATTGGTTACTCCTTTACTATTAGTGTTGCTATTACCATTCAAAGCGTTCATCACAATCAAACCATGTTTAATAAAATATTCACTAGAAACCAAAAATGCAGTCAAATTCATCGAGATACTGCAAAATATTACGCTAATTAAAGTCCCCCTATACCCTAAACAAAATAAGTGATGATGACCACCGCAATTAATAAATAATAAAGTTTCTCAATTCATTAATTTCATCTATCTTGTTTAGGTCAAAAATACCGTCTTTAAGTTAAAACATAGTCATGGGAGATTCCAATGTTAACTGTCTGGGGACGTACTAACTCTTCAAACGTGAAAAAAGTACTGTGGTGCTTGAAAGAGCTGAATATTCCTTATAATCAAAAAGATGTTGGTGGCCCATTCGGTGGTGTTGATACACCTGAATATAAGAAAATGAATCCAAACAGCACAATTCCAACTTTACAGGATGAAGGCTTTACCCTGTGGGAATCCAATGCAATTTTACGTTACCTTACGGAAAAGTATGATCACTCTCACCTATTGTTAGCCCGTGATCTGCAAGAAAAAGCGGCTGCTGATAAATGGATGGATTGGAGCAGCGCTAATTTGTTTGACCATATCAAGCAGATGATGAACAAAATCGTTCGCGTTCCTGAAGCCGATAGAGACCCGGCTCAAGCCAAAGTCATTTATCAAAATATCGAAAAACTGCTGAAAATTGCGGATGATGCTCTGGCGACTCAAGCCTATTTTAGCGGAGATAAATTTGGTATTGCAGATATTGCCATAGCGCCACTGTTCTACCCATGGCATGAAATTGTGACAGAACGCCCTGAATTTCCTCATTTAGAGCGCTGGTATCAAACACTGACCAAGCGTCCTGCGTTCCAAGAAATTGTGATGTTACCTATCAAATAAGCATTTAGCGTGGCGTTCGTATTGAGCGCCACGGATTTTATTTAACTCATCGGCATATAAAGTGGGTGAGTAAACTCATACTCAAACCCCATTTCTTGGCAAATTCGATTTCCATCGATTGTTTTCCCTGTCGCTTCATGCTCTTCAAGCGCAAATTCTGGCGGAGTTAAGCCTAATGACTTTGCTGCTTCAGTGTAAAACTCCCGACGCGTCGGGTGCTCAGGCGCACATAAATTATAGGTATGTCCACCATTGGATTGCTGGATCAACAACAAAATTGCGGCGATCACATCATCTTGATGCACCATATTTACAGGCTGATTAGCCCCTTTGACTTGTTGTTTCCCTGCTAAGAAGCGACCTGCATGGCGCTTTTCACCCACAAGACCAGCTAATCGTAGTACGTCCACCTGAATATTGGGTAAATCATGCAGCCATTGCTCAACCGCAATTAACGCTTGTGCTGAGGCGGTTTCACCAAGTAACGGCGCATCTTCATTAATGACTCCATCCACATCACCATAGACAGAAGTCGATGATGTAAAGATAACCCGAGGAATTTGATAGCTAATCGCGCTATCAACTAATTGCTCAATCGCCACAATATACTCAGAAAGGCTGACTTTTGATGGCGGTAATAAAATTACCATCACCTCCGCCTCCTCCATTAATTCACATAAATCTTCGGTATCGCATTGTAATTCTGGCGTCAATTGCAGTTGATAACAGTCAATACCAACCCTTTTGGCAGCTTCAACACCATCCAAACTCGTTTTCGTTCCTGCGACCGTCATTCCCTGCGCCATCAAGCGACTCGCTAAAGGAACCCCTAACCAACCTAAACCAATAATGGTGATTTTTTTCATAAGACTGTCCCGCATCCTGAGAAAGTGATTGCATCAATGCCTCATAGATTAGCTGAAAATCATTCAACTTCCGAAGCTATTTTCCAAGGGATTAATCACTATAAAAAACCGGGAACTAATTATTATGAGTTATTTTGAAAAAAAGGGTTGCATTCATAGTGTAAAATCGGATAGCTTGATTAGTATTGAATGTTTAAGCAATTATCCAAATAACTAAACGGAAGCTATTATGACTCGTATTTCACGCAACCATCATCATCACCATCATCCTGATTAGTCTTTCGGGCGATGTGTGCTGGAAGACGATCAACGACTCTTCCGGTGGCTGAAATGCGAATTGAGAAAACCCTCGGAAGATTATCTTCCGAGGGTTTTTTTATTATTAATCAAAAAGATATTTTTGGGATGTGGAGCAAAATTATGTTGGACAAATCACGTTTACGTATCGCAATACAGAAATCAGGACGTCTAAGCGAAGAGTCAAGGGAGCTACTGGCTCGCTGCGGCATTAAAATCAATTTACAACAGCAGCGACTGATTGCTTATGCAGAAAATATGCCTATTGATTTACTTCGTGTACGTGATGACGATATCCCGGGACTGGTAATGGACGGTGTGGTTGACCTCGGTATCATTGGCGAAAACGTACTGGAAGAAGAAGTATTAAGCCGCCAAGCTCGCGGTGAAAATCCGCAATTTACCACTCTACGTCGCCTTGATTTTGGTGGCTGCCGCCTCTCTTTAGCCGCGCCATTAGACTTCAATTATACCGGGGCAGAATGCTTGAATGGATCTCGTGTTGCGACATCTTACCCGTACCTACTGAAACGCTATTTTGATGAAAAAGGCGTGACATTCAAATCTTGCTTACTGAACGGTTCAGTCGAAGTCGCACCACGCGCTGGTTTAGCCGATGCCATTTGTGACCTCGTTTCTACAGGCGCAACCCTTGAAGCAAACGGCTTAAAAGAAGTGGAAGTCATCTACCGCTCAAAAGCGTGCTTAATCCAGCGTGACGGTGAAATGTCTGCCGATAAGCAACAGTTAATTGACCGCATGATGACGCGTATTCAAGGTGTTATCCAAGCACGCGAATCAAAATACATTATGTTGCATGCTCCGGGTGAAAAACTCGAAGAGATCATCGCACTGTTACCGGGTGCTGAGCGACCAACTATTTTGCCATTAGCAGGGGATCAAAGCCGTGTTGCAATGCACATGGTCAGCTCAGAAACCCTATTCTGGGAAACCATGGAAAAACTGAAATCCTTGGGCGCAAGTTCAATTCTTGTTTTACCAATTGAAAAAATGATGGAGTAATTCGCCATGGAACTGGGATTCAATCAACCAATTCGCTGGTCAGACTGCCTTGAAGAGCAGCAAGAAGCTTTACTGATGCGCCCTGCTATTGCCGCCTCTGGCAACATTAGCGCCGCGGTCAGTCAAATTATTGACCAAGTGCGTACAGAGGGAGATGCAGCCCTCATCGCCCTGAGCCAACGTTTTGATAAAACAGACATTACCTCTGTTCGTGTTTCACAAGAAGCCGTTGATGAAGCCCAAGCTCGCCTTGGCGATGACATTAAAGCGGCAATGAACACGGCGATTGGCAATATTCGCCGCTTCCATGAAGCCCAAAAACCTGCGCCGATCACTGTTGAAACTCAAGCAGGTGTGATTTGCCAACAAGTGACCCGCCCGATTGATTCTGTTGGGCTGTATATTCCAGGCGGCTCCGCACCGTTGCTCTCCACTGTCATGATGCTGGGAACGCCTGCAAATATCGCCGGATGCCGCAACATTATTCTCTGCTCACCTCCACCGATTGCAGACGAAATTTTATATGCAGCCAAACTATGTGGCATTACTGACATTTTCCAAGTTGGTGGCGCCCAAGCTATTGCTGCAATGGCATTTGGTACCCAAAGTATTCCGAGCGTTGATAAAATTTTTGGACCGGGCAATGCCTATGTAACGGAAGCCAAACGACAAGTTAGCCAAAGCTACCAAGGTGCGGCTATTGATATGCCAGCGGGGCCATCCGAAGTACTAGTGATTGCCGATAGCCAAGCTAACCCTGCATTTACGGCATCGGATTTACTCTCCCAAGCAGAACACGGGCCAGATTCTCAAGTCATTTTGCTCACCGACGACGCGGATTTTGCACAGCGCGTTATTGAAGAGACTGAAAAACAACTGACGGCGTTATCTCGTGCATCTATTGCGCGTGAAGCGCTCAGCGCAAGCCGAGTGATCATCGCGGACTCTATCAACCAATGTGTTGAAATCAGTAACCGCTACGGACCTGAACACTTGATTTTGCAAACTCGCAATGCCGATGATTTGGTTGAGTCTATCACCAGTGCAGGATCGGTATTTGTGGGAGATTGGTCCCCTGAATCCGCTGGGGATTACGCTTCCGGCACCAACCACGTATTACCAACTTATGGTTACACATCAACCTATTCAAGCCTTGGTTTAGCCGATTTTATGAAGCGAATGACAGTCCAAAAACTGTCGGCTCAAGGGTTACTAGGATTAGCCAACACCATAGAAACTTTGGCACAAGCGGAACAGCTGACTGCCCACAAAAACGCCGTTACCTTACGAGTCACCGAACTAAAAAAACAAAATCAGGAGTGAACTATGAGCCAGACGTTTAACGCAGCCAGCCTTGCACGCGAAAATGTAAAAGTAATGACCCCGTATATGTCCGCCCGTCGTCTTGGGGGAAATGGAGATGTATGGCTCAACGCCAACGAATACCCAACGGCGCCAGATTATCAGTTTATTGAACGCAATCTTAACCGTTACCCAGAGGCACAACCTGCTGGTGTGATTAACAATTATGCCGCCTATGCAGGGTTATCTCCTGAGCAAGTATTAGTGTGCCGTGGCGCGGATGAATCTATCGAACTATTGATCCGTGCATTTTGCGAACCCGGTAAAGATGCGGTGATGTTCTGCCCACCAACATACGGTATGTACAGCGTCAGCGCGGAAACCTTTGGTGTAGAACAGAAAAAAATTCTGGCGTTGCCAGATTGGTCACTGAATGTCGCCGCTATCCGCGAAAACTTATCGAATACCAAGCTGATTTACATCTGTAGCCCAAATAACCCGACGGGCAATATCATCGATAATAAAGCGCTGCTGGAAGTATTAGAAATGGCGGCTGACCGTGCGCTGGTGGTCGTCGATGAAGCTTATATTGAGTTTTGCCCTGAGTTCAGCGTCGCTAGCTGGCTTGCCAAATACCCAAATTTAGTAATTTTAAGAACCTTATCAAAGGCTTTTGCACTGGCGGGCTTACGCTGTGGATTTACCTTAGCATCCCCTGAAGTAATTGAAGTTTTACTGAAAGTCATCGCCCCCTATCCGCTCTCTACCCCTGTGGCGCTGATAGCAGAAAAAGCCCTGAATGCTGATGGCATCGCCACCATGAAAAAGCGCGTGTTAGAAATTCGCGAGAATCGCATTGCGCTTTCAGAGGCATTGCGTGAATTGTCTGTCGTTGAAACCGTCTACCCAAGTGAAACCAACTATATTCTGGTGCGTTTTACCGATGGCGCTAAAGTGTTTAAAGCCCTGTGGGATCAAGGCATTATTTTACGCGACCAAAGCAAGCAACCGGGGTTGGTCAACTGCCTGCGTATCACCATTGGTACCGAAATTGAAAACGTCCGCGTTATTGAAGCAATTAAAGCACTTTGCTAATTAGGAAATAGTCATGAGCCAGAAAATTCTTTTTATCGACCGTGATGGAACATTAATTACCGAACCACCGACAGATTATCAAGTGGATAGCCTCAGTAAGCTCGCCTTTGAAAATGATGTCATTCCAAGCCTATTAGCACTGCAAAAAGCCAATTATCGCTTAGTAATGATCACCAACCAAGACGGTTTAGGCACCAAGAGCTTCCCCACGGAAGATTTCAATCCACCACACAATTTAATGATGCAGGTGTTTGAATCTCAAGGTATCCGTTTTGATGATGTGCTGATTTGCCCACACATGCCTGCAGACAATTGCAGCTGTCGTAAACCAAAAACTAAGCTGGTAGAAAGCTACCTCAATGACGGTGTTCTCGATATCGAAAACAGCTATGTCATTGGCGACCGCGAGACAGATATTCAGCTTGCCCAAAATATGGGGATTAAAGGGCTACGTTACAGTGCAAAAGAGCTGAATTGGAATACCATCACCAACCAACTCACTAAGCGTAACCGCTACGCCTTAGTCGAGCGCGTAACCAAAGAGACCAACATCCAAGTGGAAGTGTGGCTTGACCAAGAAGGCGGTAGCAAAATCAACACTGGCGTTGGCTTCTTTGACCACATGTTGGACCAAATCGCCACCCACGGCGGCTTCCGCTTGCGCATTGAAGTTAATGGGGATCTCTTTATTGACGACCACCACACCGTCGAAGATACCGGCTTGGCGTTAGGCGAAGCACTACGCGTCGCACTCGGAGACAAACGTGGCATTGCCCGTTTTGGTTTCGTATTACCGATGGACGAATGCCAAGCACGCTGTGCACTGGATATTTCTGGGCGTCCGCACCTTGAATACAAAGCAGAATTTAAATATCAGCGAGTTGGCGACCTGAGTACCGAGATGATTGAGCACTTCTTCAGTTCGTTATCCTATGCGATGGGCTGCACGCTACACCTGAAAACGAAAGGGAAAAACGATCACCACAAAGCGGAAAGCCTGTTTAAAGTTTTTGGTCGTACCTTACGCCAAGCGATTCGCGTTGAAGGGGATTCCTTGCCAAGTTCGAAAGGAGTTCTGTAATGAAGGTTGTGATCCTCGATACCGGCTGTGCAAACTTAGCGTCCGTCGCCTATGCCGTTAAGCGCCTAGGTTATGACCCAATTGTGAGCCGCGACACAAACACTATTTTACAAGCAGACAGAGTCTTTCTACCGGGTGTTGGCACCGCCAGCGCAGCCATGGAAAAACTGGCTGAGCGTGAACTCATTCCGTTAATTAAAGCACTAACCCAACCCGTTTTGGGTATCTGCCTTGGAATGCAATTACTCGGCAGTATCAGTGAAGAAGGTCAAACAGAAATTCCACTGTTAGGATTGATCGACAGCTCCGTTCGCAAAATGGATGCAAACGGCTTACCTGTCCCTCACAGTGGCTGGAATCAAGTGAAAGCACTCGCGGGCAATCCCCTGTTTAAGGGGATAAGCGACGATGCCTATTTTTATTTCGTACACAGCTATTCAATGCCTATTTCCGCCAACACCATCGCGCAAACACAATATGGCAACCTGTTTAGTAGTGCCGTGAATAAAGATAATTTCTATGGCGTGCAGTTCCACCCAGAACGTTCGGGTGCTGCGGGTGCTCGCTTGATCCAAAACTTCTTGGAGATGTAAAAACCATGATTATTCCAGCATTAGACTTAATTGATGGCACCGTAGTGCGTTTACATCAAGGGGATTACGCCAAACAAACGGACTATGGCACAGATCCACTCCCTCGCTTACAAGATTATGAAAAGCAAGGGGCAAAACTGCTGCACTTAGTGGATTTAACGGGCGCTAAAGATCCACAGAAACGCCAAATTCCTCTGCTGAAAAAACTATTGGCAGGCGTGACCGTTCCGGTGCAAGTTGGGGGCGGAATTCGTACTGAAGAAGATGTCAAAGCGCTGTTAGATGCTGGTGCGACTCGCGTGGTGATTGGCTCGACGGCAGTGACCCAACCAGAGTTAGTCAAAACGTGGTTCCAACGTTATGGTGGCGACGCTATCGTACTGGCGCTGGATGTTCGTATTAATGCCCAAGGCATCAAAGAGATTGCCATTAGTGGTTGGCAAGAAAACTCAAACTTATCCCTTGAACAAGCTATTGAAATGTATCGCCCTTATGGCTTAAAACATGTGCTATGCACCGATATTTCAAAAGATGGCACGCTGGCGGGTTCCAATGTGGATTTATACCGCGAAATCAGCCAAAAATTCCCTGATATCGAGGTGCAAGCCTCTGGCGGAATTGGTAATTTAAACGATATCGCCGCACTACCAGCTTCTGGCGCAGCAGGCGTGATTGTGGGTCGCGCATTATTAGAAGGTAAATTTACCGTAACGGAGGCAATCCAATGCTGGCAAAACGCATAATTCCTTGTTTGGATGTCCGTGACGGACAAGTGGTTAAAGGGGTGCAATTTCGCAACCATGAAATCATCGGTGATATCGTTCCACTGGCTCAACGCTATGCCCAAGAAGGTGCTGACGAGTTAGTTTTCTATGATATCACAGCCTCATCTGACGGGCGTGTTGTCGATAAAAGCTGGGTCGCCAAAGTGGCCGAAGTGATTGATATTCCATTCTGCGTTGCGGGTGGGATCAAAAGTGTCGAAGACGCCGCGCAAATCCTCTCTTTTGGTGCGGATAAAATTTCTATCAACTCCCCTGCGCTGTCCGACCCTACACTGATTAGCCGCCTGGCTGATCGCTTTGGCGTTCAGTGTATTGTGGTCGGTATCGACACCTGGTTTGATGCGCAGACCAATGAATACTTAGTTTATCAATTCACTGGCGATGAAAAACGCACAACCCAAACCCGCTGGAAAACCCTTGATTGGGTGAAAGAGGTTCAGGAGCGTGGCGCTGGAGAAATTGTTCTCAATATGATGAACCAAGACGGTGTACGTCAAGGTTACGATCTGGTACAACTGAAAAAAGTTCGTGAAGTGTGCCAAGTTCCACTGATCGCCTCCGGCGGCGCAGGGGAAAAAATCCACTTCCTAGACGCCTTTACTGACGCAGGTGTCGATGGCGCTTTAGCCGCTTCGGTGTTCCACAAGCAGATTATTAACATCGGTGACTTAAAGCAGTACTTAGCAGAAAATGGAGTTCAAATTAGAGTATGTTAACCACAGAACAATGTAATCAGCTTGCATGGCAAAAAGTCGATAACCTGATGCCCGTCATCGTTCAGCACGCTATTTCTGGCGATATTCTGATGTTAGGTTATATGAACCAAGAAGCGCTACAAGTCACCTTAGAGTGTCGTAAAGTCACCTTTTTCTCTCGCACCAAACAACGTTTGTGGACCAAAGGGGAAACCTCCAACAACTTCCTGAATTTGGTAGATATTGTTGCTGACTGCGATAACGATACGCTACTTGCCATGGCTCTGCCTGATGGTCCCACCTGCCATAACGGCACCACCAGCTGCTTTGCACCGGCTCAAAGCGAATGGGGCTTTTTATATGAATTAGAAACCTTACTGAAAGAGCGCAAAAATGCCTCCCCAGAAAGTTCATATACTGCCCGCCTGTATGCTAGCGGCACCAAGCGTATTGCACAAAAAGTGGGTGAAGAAGGCGTTGAAACTGCACTCGCTGCCACGGTTAATGACCGCGAAGAGCTAACCAACGAAGCCGCCGATTTGATGTATCACTTAATGGTTTTACTGCAAGATCAAGACCTTGATTTAACTGCCATTATCAAACGTTTGAAAGAGCGCCATCAGTAACTTGCTTAAGGGTAACTATTTTATGATAGCTGCCCTTACTTTCTTCTCACGTCATTGTTTCTCTCTCTGAACTTGTTATCATTCCCCTCATTTAATGTGGATTTTAGAAGGAGCTCGTTGTGTCTGACAATGGCGTTTTTACACAATTAACCCAATTACTGAATAGCAAAAATGCTAAGTATCGCGTGATGGAACACCCAACGGCGGGAAAATCTGAAGAAGTGGCAAAAATCCGCGGAACACAGCTAGGTCAAGGCGCTAAAGGGTTAGTCTGTCATGTGAAAGGAAATGGTATTCGCCAGCATGTTTTAGCCATCTTACCTGCTGATCAACAAGCAGATTTAGGTAAAATTACCAAAGCCATTGGCGGTACTCGTGCCTCATTAGCTAGCCCAAAAGAGGTCGATGAACTCACTCACTGTGTCTTCGGCGCTATCCCGCCATTTAGCTTTCATCCATCACTGAAGCTTATCGCTGACCCCTACCTGTTTACCCGCTTTGATGAACTCGCGTTTAATGCGGGAAGCCTAGAGCGCTCAATTATTCTTAATACCCAAGATTACCAGCGTATCGCTTCACCCACTTTAATCGAGTTTATTCGCACAAATGATGAATAACCCATCACTCTGATTGATAAGGAGCCACCATCATCAGCTGGCTCCTAAATGACACTCAACGCGGTTTATCCAAATAATAGGCAGCGATAGTTTCAACAATAATCTGCTCATTGGGTACAACATCATAATCTGGAATGGTAGCAATGAAATTTACCGTTTGTTTTGGTTTAATTGAGCTAGTCACTCTATAGTTTGTTTCCCCAATAAACACGCCATCTTTCAGTAGTTCAAATCGAATATAGGTCTGATATAAAACAACATTTGAAACATTCGTAATGTTGCCAATTATCTCAGGATAATCCAGTTGATCATTATATTTAATTTCAATCTGACTGATATTAATCGGTGCGGGATATGCGACCGCTTTTTCCGAGGATGCATAAAGAAAAGAAGAAAAATAGCTACTAATAATGGAAACCAACAAAATACAACGATAAGAAGCCAGTAAATGAAAAATACGACAAGTTAATTTTTTCATAGGCGTTGACTCAAATTAAAACTGCATGAGTTTGATACTGCATGAGCAAACCTAACACCTAACTGCTTAATTAACGTACTCGTATTATGATAATAAAAAAACCGAAATAGTCACAAAATGATGGGTAATTAATCCTAAAAAGGGCTATCTCGCGATAACCCTTCAAGTTGAAAAAAGAGATTTTAAGTACTATGTCCGATTAATGAGTTTGGTCATACTGCTCACTAGCCTCTTTTAATGCCAGAAAATCTGAGCTGCAAATAAACGCTTTCAATGCTTCGAATTTATCTTCATGCCACTCATAAATCTTCAGCACTAATAATTGCTCGATTACATCAGGGGAAAAGCGTGTATTAATGGGCTTTGCAGGGTTACCGCCTACAATAGTGTAAGGCGCTACATCTTTAACCACAACGCTGTTCGCCGCAATCACCGCACCTTCGCCTATATGAACGCCCGGCATGACAAATGCCCGCATCCCAATCCAAACGCCATCACTAATAATGGTATCGCCTTTACCAACATAGGCTTCTTCAATATGCTCAAGAAAAGGATACAAACAGAACCAATCTAATCGATGGGTATGATTTCCCCCCATCAAAATAACGGCTTCAGCCCCAATACACACATAATCACCAATATAGAGTTGGTCTACATCCCAAGCTAATTGCCAATCTCGGCTCTGTTCATCGCCTTGTAAATAACGCACGACAGACTGTTCAAAACCATCATCCCAGCAATCACTATAATAACTGTGACGTCCTTTAATATGGATATTGGGGTTTTGAACAACTTCATGTAATAACTGCGTTTTCGACCAATGTTTATTTTTCATGGTAAATAACCTTCAAATCAGTATTTAATTACCATAGAACGCATTCTATGGTGATGTAATTGCGTTCACACTACATCACCACTAACCGATCCTCGGCTGCTTTAACAGTGGATTATTCATCATATCGGTTACTCTATTTTTTCTATTACAGCAGCGCGTTTTATACTGGTTTTTCTTGCAACTAATCCGAAAACACATCCCGCTAGCATTACCAACGCAAGGGACAATTTTGGCGCAATTGGTAACGCAATTGCACATAACCCTAATACAGCGCCACCCGCCATTTGCACAAACCCGACTAATGCAGAAGCCGCTCCCGCTTCGTTACCAAAAGGTTCCAATGCATAGCTGGTCGCGGTACCCATCATAAAGGCAAGCCCAGTACAGGCGCAGGCTACTGGCAGCATATACACTGACCAATGGGTTTGTGTTTCAGGTGAAAGCACCATCAAACCGAATAATAAACCGATGCAGCCGAGTGCCATCATGACACTACCAATAGATAAACACGCTGGACGCCCCATTTTTCGAATGCAGTAATTCGCGATATAACTCGCCAGCATGATCCAGAAGCCATTGACACCAAAGACAATGGAAAATTCGAGAGGCGATAGCTTAGCATCCCCCATTAATACGCTAGGAGCTAAAGAGACATACGTCAGTGCCATGCCCATTGCGCCAGCATTGACTAACGCGAAAATCAAAAAATGCTCGCTGGTTAAAATTCGAAAATAGCTCTTAAATTGAAGCTTTTTAACCTGTTGTAAACTGGATGGGCGTGTTTCTGGTAGGAAAAATAGAATCAGCAAGAAAATTGCCACAGCGTAAATCGCTAAGAACCAAAATGGCGCTCGCCAGCCCCACGCCTCCGCCAGTAATCCCCCTAATAAAGGTGCCAAGGCTGGCACAATATTAAGTGTTCCGTTTAAAAAACCAAATGCTCGTGCGGCTTCAGTCCCATTCATACGGTCGCGGACACAGCTAAATGCCACCACGGAGGTGCAGCACACAGCCACCCCTTGCAACAATCGGGAAGCAATAAATAGCCCTGCCGTCGTTGAGAATGCCGCAACAATGGATCCAGCCAAATAAATCGCTAAGCCAATGATAGCGATAGGCTTTCGACCAAATCTATCGACTAGAGGTCCTGAAATTAGCTGCCCTATCCCTAAGACTAAAATAAATAACCCAATTGTGGATTGGATTATGGACTCGCTACTCCCTAAATCTTTAGCGATAGCCGGAATAGTCGGTAAATACAGGTCTATCCCAAGAGGCCCTAATAGGACTAAAAGTAATAATAAAGCGAGAAATTTATGCATATGACCGATTCTGAACAGGTGAGTTATCGATAGCGATTTTGAAAATGGCTATCGATAATATCAGAATTTCTGCATAGATATCGAATCTTATCGATACTTGGTAATTGCATGAACCACTTCAGTGCCTCTTATCGGTTGCAAATCATCATTATCAATCAAAATGCGAATATCTTTTGGTAATAACGATTCATTCAACAAACGATTCACAGTACGCTGGTTGTCAATCCGATAAATGGTATATCGAATTAGTTGAGTGGAGCCTAAATTATCAAAATAATAATATTCATTCCCTTTTTTCCATACCTGACCAAATCTGTGATGATCTAAATCCCCCACCTTTTCCCAAGGTGCGCTATTCGTCTCATTGAAACGATAAATTTTTGTACTCCGTGAAATTAACCCCGGATTTTTATTCGTTCCCCAAATCTCAGAATCCTGTAGATAATAAGTTTGGTTATTATGAGTGAATACTAAGGGAGCTATTTCCTTTAATTCGCCATCAATAAATGGATTCGCCCCTGCTCGAACAATAATTTCTTTTTCTCTATGGTAGAAAAATACGCCATCTTTAGAGAGAAATAACGCTTGATTCACATGCTGGCTATTACGACTTATTAGTAGGTAAGGCGCATGTTCCTCAGGGAATAAAATGTCATTCATTGCCACATTGCCAGATTGTGGATCAATCAAATAACCCTCTTGAAATAACCCATCCAGTATCAAACTGTATAAACCTGAATGACTCTTTATTGGCAATCTATATTGGTCATAATAGACGTTCAGATTATCACGATAAAAATGAAGGCTATCTCTCACGGAACCATCATCCTGAAGGGAGCCAATATCTTGTAGGGTCGCAGGGTCAGCATCTGGCATATATTCCCCTTGATAAAAAACGCGCTGTCCATCTGTTGCCAAATAACGTAACAATAATGATTGATATGGTGTCGATGATGCAGGAAGTGGTTTCATCGGGTAAATATAGGTTTGTGGTTTATCCCCTAAATCCCAACCATATAACCAAGACTGAAATAATTCATCCATTGTTGAAAGCTCATAATTCCTTACTGAGCCCATTGAACAATATACGGTCTGATTTCCATCGGTAAAATAGTTATTTCCCAGCGATTTTGCACTGTTCGGATTAAATGCAGGGATTAGCAAATTTCCACAATAAGCATGGTTTTTATCGATCGCAAACTGACGTTCATAATAAGTACCTTCCGGTAATAATTTAAAACTTGCAGGATCGGCATCCTTCATCAGATAAAAGCCATTGCTCGGCACACTCGCATAAACTTTATCATTATAAATAACGTAAATACTGTAACCGACTTTTTCGCCCTTACTGTCAACTTCATGATATGGCTCGTCATTCATTGATAATATCATTCCTGATATAAGCGCTATCGAGACGAGAAGAGTGACACCAACTACCATTAAACTTATCGTTTTGGATTTCATGCTGTGAAATACCTATTTTGTTTTTTTAATCTATTTTTGTCTGGATATTCAACGGGAAAAGCGTGAGGAAAGAAATACTCGAAGTCTGAAAGTGTATAAAAAGTTAAAAATAAAAAAGGCGCTCGATTGAGCACCTTTTTTCACTTACGGAAGATAACCTTGCGGTTTATTCTTATTCCATCCACTCAGTGTGGAAAACGCCTTCTTTATCAGTACGTTTATAAGTATGAGCACCAAAGTAGTCACGCTGCGCTTGAATTAAGTTCGCAGGCAGCACCGCTGATCGGTAGCTATCGTAGTAAGAGATAGCCGCTGAGAATGTTGGTGTTGGGATACCGTTTTGAACACCGTAGCAGACAACATCACGCAGAGCTTGTTGGTACTCATCTGCGATTTGCTTGAAGTAAGGTGCTAACAGTAGGTTTGCGATCTGTGCATTGTCATTGTATGCATCAGTGATTTTTTGCAGGAACTGCGCACGGATGATACAGCCAGCACGGAAGATTTTCGCGATTTCGCCGTAGTTCAGATCCCAGTTGTACTCATCTGACGCTGCTTTCAATTGCTGGAAGCCTTGAGCGTAAGAAACGATTTTACCTAAGTAAAGTGCACGGCGTACTTTCTCGATAAAGACTTTTTTATCGCCTTCAACCGTTTTCAGTACTGGGCCAGTTAAAACTTTAGATGCGGCAACACGTTGGTCTTTCAGGAAAGAGATATAACGCGCAAAGACAGATTCAGTGATCAACGTCAGTGGGATGCCAAGATCTAAAGCGCTTTGGCTAGTCCATTTACCTGTACCTTTGTTAGCCGCTTCATCTAAAATTACATCAACCAGATATTTACCTTCTTCATCTTTTTTCTTGAAGATATCCGCTGTAATTTCAATTAAGTAGCTGCTCAGTTCGCCTTGGTTCCACTCGGAGAACGTTTCCGCCAGCTCTTCATTGCTCAGGTTCAGAGAACCTTTTAATAAAGAGTAAGCTTCAGCGATTAATTGCATGTCACCGTATTCAATACCGTTGTGAACCATTTTCACATAATGACCGGCTCCGTCTGGACCAATGTAAGTCACACACGGTTCGCCTTCCGCTTTCGCTGCAATCTCTTTTAAGATTGGGGCAACTAATTCGTACGCTTCTTTTTGTCCACCAGGCATGATTGAAGGGCCTTTCAGTGCGCCTTCTTCACCACCGGAAACACCTGTACCGATGAAGTTGAATCCTTGTTCTGACAATTCGCGATTACGACGGATAGTGTCTTTGTACAGCGTGTTACCACCATCGATTAAAATGTCGCCTTTGTCTAAATGTGGCGTTAATGCAGCAATAGTTTTGTCTGTTGCTTCACCCGCTTTAACCATCAACAGGATGCGGCGTGGTTTTTCCAGAGAGTCGACAAACTCTTCAATCGTGTAGTTGGGAACTAATTTTTTCCCTGGATTTTCGGCAATGACTTCATCAGTTTTATCTTTTGAACGGTTAAAAATAGAGACTGAATAACCGCGACTTTCGATGTTCAGGGCTAAGTTGCGACCCATGACCGCCATTCCGACAACACCAATCTGCTGCTTTGACATGAAAAACTCCTGTCTGATTAGGACCAAGTCAGCCTCGATTGTGCTGACATTCTGTTAACGGGATCACATGTTAACTCAGGATGCCGCTCCATGGTAGTTATTGATGCAATCGATAAACTAATCGAATCATTTTTTGCCAAATATCACGCTACTTGAATGAATTTTTATTGATATTTAAGTCAACAAACCTCATTATTCACCAGTCGGTATAAGCCGTCATATCAGAAGGTAAAACAAACTGTATGGAATGGATCGCAGATCCTTCGATTTGGGCGGGTTTAGCTACCCTAATCGTTCTTGAAATCGTTCTTGGTATTGATAACCTCGTTTTTATCGCCATTCTGGCCGATAAACTCCCAGCTAAACTGCGTGATAGAGCTCGTATCACAGGGTTAACGTGTGCCCTGGTAATGCGTATCATTCTGTTATTCAGCCTTTCATGGTTGATCACGCTGACCCAACCTATTCTAACTCTATTTGAGCATCCATTTAGTGCCAGAGACCTGATAATGCTTATCGGGGGGATATTCCTCTTGTTTAAAGCCACCATGGAGCTAAACGAGCGGTTAGAAGGAAAGGACGAACATACCAATAACCAACGTAAAACCTCCAATTTCTGGGCGGTTGTCGCGCAAATTATCGTATTGGATGCGGTGTTCTCATTGGACTCCGTGATCACTGCGGTCGGTATGGTTGACCATATCGGCGTTATGGTTGCAGCGGTGACTATCGCCATGATGTTAATGATCTGGGCAAGTAAACCACTGACCAGCTTCGTTAATGCGCACCCAACCATCGTCATTTTGTGCTTAAGCTTCTTACTGATGATTGGTTTCAGCCTTGTGGCTGAAGGTTTTGGTTACGCCATTCCAAAAGGTTATCTGTATGCAGCGATTGGTTTCTCTATCATGATAGAGATGCTCAACCAGTTTGCGCAGTTTAACCGCCGTAAATTCTTAAAAGGTAGCCGTCCTCTGCGTGAACGTACCGCAGAAGCTGTCTTACGTATTTTAAGTGGTAAAACTGAACGTGGTGAATTAGACGCAAGAACCTCTGATTTAATCTCCGATAATCAATCTGTGTTTGACCCACAAGAGCGCTTAATGATTGCTCGTGTATTGGGTATGGCGCAACGTAACGTCGAAAGTATTATGACGTCCCGCCACGACGTCGATTATTTGGATATTAACAAATCGTCTGCAGAACTGATTGAACTGATGGAAAAAAATCCACACTCACGTTTTGTTGTTGTCGATGAAAGTATCGGCGATGACCCGATTGGCGTGGTTTATGTGCTGGATTTAGTCAAACAGCAACTTAGTGGTGAACAACTGAATTTACGTGCGCTGGTTACTCAGCCGCTTATTTTCCCTGAAGGTTTATCACTGTTAAAAGCGTTAGAACAGTTCCGTAAAGCACATACCCACTTTGCATTTGTGGTCGATGAGTTCGGCTCAGTCGAAGGTATCGTGACATTAACCGACGTGATGGAAACTATCGCAGGTAATTTACCCGTTGGCGATGAAGAAAATGACTCCCGCCATGACATTCAAAAATTGGACGATGGTACATGGATTGCCAATGGCTTTATGCCACTGGAAGATTTAATTATGTATATCCCAATGGAGCTGGATGATAAGCGCGAGTATGAAACCATCGCGGGTCTTTTAATGGAGCATTTACAACGCGTTCCAGAAGTGGGCGAGCAAGTCGAAATCAATGGCTGTATTTTCCAGCCCCTTGAGGTGAATAGCCATCGCGTGAATAAAGTTTTGATTACACCACCAGCACCAGTAGGTGATGGCTACGATTATGTGGATGACTAATCTTAGTTAATGCAATGTGTGATTAAGACAAGTCACGATTAATACAATCTAAATACCGGCTTTTATCTTAATATTGAGCCGGTATTTTTTTGTCGAGGAAATGACTGCCGTATAACCATTACTAAAAAGTAGTAGCGTTTTTTTAAAGAATTAATTATTTGCGTATTGAATAATTCAAATCGTTTAATAATCAATCTTTAATGAGACTCTACCTATGACTACAATTAATAATACCCAACCAGTCCAACTTCGCCGTATGAGTGTGACTGATCAGCAAGGCAAGACAACTGAATTTTCACGCTCAGCTAAAAGTGTAAATAATGATTCTACTTCTATGCCTAAACCTATTTTGAAAACGGCGAACTCTATCAGTGATGCATCTTCCCCTAAAAAAGCTAAACATGTGAGAATAATCACCACGGATCAAAAAACCGTTCATCTGAAAGATATAAAACAGCTTCATAATGAAGTGAACTCTCTCATTTCATCAATAAGAGCGATTTTCATTGTTGGAGAAACTATTTCTACACAACATGTAATTACAAGTGACTCTACTATTTTCAGTGATGTGAATAGTCAAATAAATAAGTTAGGTGAAAAAATAACAGAACTTAAGAATAAGCTGGATAGTTCAAGTTATAAACACCATAAATCTAAAAAAATAGATCTGGAATCATTAGATAAAGCATTTAAATCAAAAAATGGTTCAATTAATTACCTAAAAAATGAAATGGCGAAACTCCAAGATTCTAAACCTAGTTCTAAAGAGCTGTTAGTGGAAGAACAACAGGATAAAAAAACAGAGCAGCAAAGAGGTTATTATGATCTCTCTGAAAAAAATGCTGCAAAGGAGAGAAGAAAACAGGACTACGCAGAAAACGGTTATGGATAACTAAGACTGTATAATAACTAAATAAAAACCGTCTTCGTTTTATAACAAAAGACGGTCTTATAATATGTTAAAGCGCGTTTAATAAATCATTTAGCCCTTTATTTTCTTCTTTTTTCAAGAAGCTACCAATAGCTTCTTTCGCTTGAGTTCGTAGCTCATTACGCAGTAATTTTTCCACATCTAATTGGTACTGTAAGTTATTCCAACCGCCGTAAATACGTAGTGGAATATTCATACTACGCAACTGCTGAACCAAACGAGAGTCCCCTGCCCATCCGCCAAGAATATTTACGCCTAAATTAACATCGATGGTTTCTTTTGGAATATTCACGCGCCCTTGCCCTGTAATATTCAGCAGTGAAGACGTTGCTTTAAGGGAGGAAATATTCATATTGCCTTTATTGAGATATCCCGACACAGTGAATAAATCCACTTCTGTGAAGCTGTTGGTATCTGTTGGCATATTGATTTTATTAGTGAAACGGGACACCGATTGTTGGATCAATTGCGGAATGTTTAAATCCGCCAATTTAGCACTGCGCAGTTCAAAATTAACCGGTCCTTGCCACTGATTTTTAACCGCATAATCATCGTAGCCAGTACCTGATAACGAAGCATTTAATGAAATAATTCCGCTCAGTTTTTCAGGCATACTAAATGCCTTTAATACCGGAGTAAGATTAATATTATTAAATACAGGTTTTGCTGAAACCTGAGCAGGGATAGCGTTGTAGTTAATGGTCACAGGTAGTGAAAATTGTCCACCAAACGCATTACCCTCTAACTGAGAAATCGTTAAACGTGGTGTTTGGTTATCGCCCTTAATTTTTACCCCGGTCATCGACATGCCGCGATAAATCAATGTGTCCATCGAGACATCAAATTGAGCAGTAAATCCTTTCAATCCCGTTAAATCATACTTCTGCATGTTGGAACCCGAAATAACGGGCTTCACGCCAACACGCTCATTATTACTGACGGTATTTTCAGAAGCTGCATTGGCTGTATTCGATTTACCCGCAGCTGGTGCCTGCCCAATTAACGTATCGAGATTCAAAGTAGGCGAGGATAGATTCACCGTTACATCAGGAATATCGGTTAAATTGACATTGATTGTCCCTACTAATTGGCTGTCATTTGCCTGAATGGCAAGATTCTCAAGACTAATCGCCCCTGAATTGGCTTTTGTATACAGAAAATCTGAGGTGAATTTTCCGCTAATACCATTTTCTGGTAAATCAACACCACTAAGTTGATAATCAAACTGCGTGATTTTTCCACTTACCTGCTGAGATAATTTAGATAAATCGATATCTGATTTAATATCAAAATTAAATTCTTGTTGGTTCTTATTTAAATTACCGCTGAATTTCATCGCAACTTGTTTATCATCACTTTTTTTCAGTGACAGATTAATATTGCGTAGGTTGTATTCATCTTTTGATGTTTGCCAGATAACTAAGCTGTTGGTGATATCAATTTTACTGATATCGAGTAACCATTTGCTTTTATCTGTTGTATCGGAAGGTGCTTGGCTACCGCCAGGGGCAACAGGAGTGTTAACCGTCGTAATCGGTTCACTCTCAGGTGTTTTGCGAATTACCGCCCCATCAATGACAATTTGCTCAACAGACAGTCGATGGGAAATTAGTGGCCATAAATCCACACCTAAACGCATATTTTCAGCACTTAAAATAGGCTGGCTGGCGTTAGGTGCTGTGACTGAGACTGGACCAGTAATGATGCTCAGTGTTGGCCATACATGCCAACGCATATCACCTTTGAAATCAAGTTGGTAACCACTTTTTTTCTCAACTTGTTGAACGAGGTAGCCTCTAAAATCATTCGGGTTCACTAACATCACTAAAGCTGTTAGCCCCGCCACTACCACTACAAGTAAAATAATCAGCGTCGTTAAAAACCGTTTCATGCATCCCTCTCTTTTACTTTATTTGTCACACCTTTCGCCAGTCACTCCTTGACGCTAGCGATTGCTGACCTCTTCAAACTCCATAGAAGAGGTCGCTCGCTATCTTGCTGTATTAGTCTTGGCTAATACGGCTACCAACGGCACCTTGTTGGTTTTTATATTTTGCATCTTGTCGGCTGTTATAAGGTCTATCTGCACTGCCTGATAGCGGTTCAAAGCTTAGTGCACCAATTACCATGCCTGGACGTAATGCTAAAGGTAACTTACCTGAGTTATAAAACTCTAACACAATTTGGCCGCGCCAGCCTGGATCAATCCGGTGGGCTGTGACGTGAACCATTAGTCCAAGTCTTGCTAGTGAAGAACGTCCATCTAACCAACCGACTAAATTATCGGGTAGCGTGACGGATTCTAGCGTAACTGCCAGTGCCAATTCACCAGGGTGAAGGAAGAAAGGTTCGTCATCTTTAAGAACAATTTCATCGCTCATCACACGGTCTAGCGCCGCATTGACTTCATCTTTTGGTCCACTGAGATCAATAAATGCCGCAGTATGTCCACGAAAAACACGAAATTGGTTTCCAAGACGAACATCCGCGGTCGCTCCGTTGATCCGTTCAATCGGTGGACGCGGGCTAATAACAAGTCGACCTTCATCCATCCACTGAATTATATCGCGGTCACAAAGACGCATGATCACTTTCCCCCTTCATTATTTATATATTTATGGCAGCTTATCGCTGGTGATATTTGACGCTATCAGTCCTGACAAAATTCACCAATTTTCGCTTTCAAAATATCAATCGCCACACGGTTTTTACCGCCACGAGGTACGATAATATCGGCATATTGTTTCGATGGTTCAATAAATTGTAAGAACATTGGGCGAACCGTTTTATTATACTGTTCAATCACGGAGTCTAATGTTCTTCCTCTTTCATTAACATCACGTTTAATACGGCGCATTAAGCAGATATCCAGCGGCGTATCCACAAAAATAGAGAAATCCATCTCTTCACGTAAACGCTTGTCTGTTAATAATAGGATACCTTCAATAATAATGACCTTTTTTGGTTTAAAACTGACGGTTTGCTGTTTGCGAGTATGAGCGACATAGTCATACTGAGGAATTTCGACGGCTTGACCACTTTTCAGTGCTTTGAGGTGTTCATAAAGCAAACTGTGATCCATTGAATTTGGATGGTCATAATTCACTTTTAGTCGTTCTTCCATAGGAATATCTGTCTGATCTTTATAGTAACAGTCTTCTGGAATAACACCGATATTATGATCACCAACCTTTTCTCTTAATTCCCGATATAAGGTGCTTGCAATTAGGCTTTTGCCAGATGCAGAAGCGCCCGATATACCTACAATGGTACAGTGATGCGATATGTCAGTCATAAAATGGTAACCTGGTTAAAAATTTTAGAAATGAAGTGCATAACATCATAGTGTTATGGTTGGCGGGAATTATAGGGTGTAATGGTGCGCTGTACCAGTCTATCTCGTCAAAGACTGATAAAAAAACGCACCCAATTTTTATTCTTCAAAGCGTAAGCTTCGCGCTAAGCTTAAAATTCTTTACGCCCTTCTAAGGCCGCAATTCGGTTCTCTATAGAAGGATGGGTTGAAAACACAGAATCCCCCTTATTAAAGATATATGCCGCCTGTCTGTATGCCTGTCCTGTGCTTTCATCATCATAATCATGCTTTTGATGATCCCCTGAAATTTTCTTCAAAGCACTTATCATCGCTTGATTATCAGAGGTTAGATCCACCGCTGCCGCATCCGCCATATACTCACGGGTACGCGATAAATAAAAATAAAGTACTTTGGTAATAATTGGCAACACGATATTCATCAATAATAAAATAGTTTGTGCTTTATTCGCTGAATTATTACGGCTACGCCCTGCTGAGCGAATAAACACTTGAGCAAAAACGTTCGTTACCGTCAAAATAACATTCGCTAAAATACCCACATACAACGTTAATTTAGAATCACCATGGATAATATGCCCCACTTCATGGGCCATTACCGCCTGAACTTCTTGGCGATTTAGCGTTTGTAATAAACCACGCGTGACGCCAACTAAAGCATTACGAGAATTCCAGCCAGCCGCAAATGCATTTGGTTCGTCAGTATCCAAAATATACAGACGCGGTACATAACGTAATGTCGCACTTAAGCTCAATTCTTCTAAAATATTAAATAGCTGTCTTTCTTCAGGAGTTGAAGCGCCTTCTTGGGTGATTTCCTTCGCATTTATTCCGGCAAGCATCAATTTATGCCCGAAGAAATGAATATAAAGTAGACCTAAAAATGTCAGCCCAAGAATAATAAAAGTTGCCACAGGCAGTTGTTGTAATGTCGCAAATGCTATCAGGTTCGAGGTAAAATCCATTCTCTCATCTGGATGGGTTGCAGTATCCGCCAGCAAACCAATCACTAACATCAGCACAATATAACTCAGTACAACTAACCGAGTACGGATATTGTTTTTACGTATAACGTTTCTAAAATCCATAATAAA